>CAZWOY010000004.1:25863-27752 GCA_964635255.1 uncultured bacterium | reverse complement strand
CTCATCAAGCGGATTCCGTGAGATGGCGACTATTTTATGCACATAGTAGTATTACACATGGTAATAATTATCTTCCAAACTCTCCTCCTTCTTGACAATAGCGCATAATAATCTTCTCCCCCTCTTAAGCGGGACAAGATGCGAACGTCGCCTGTTTTTTTAAGGAATTACAATGCAATTCATTTGACAAACCATAATTTTATTGTTATAATAGATACAGGTTCCTACCAACGATCCATTAAAATGTTGTGAAAGAGGTAGATTATGCGGCGGTTTGTTTTGGGTTGTATCTTGATTTTGCTGTTTTTTGGTCTGGCTCGAGCTGAAGCCATTCATGCGCCTGAGTATTTCGAATCTATTCAGGACGCTGTGGAAAGCGGGCGGCGTATGTATGCCTCGGCGCCGGTTTGTGTCGAAAGCGGATTTAGCTTGCGTCCTGAGGACTGCCAGCGGCTTGGAGTCTTTCCTGATTCGTTTGATTCGACCAACGCTTTTACGCGCACCTTCTTTACTCAATCGTCGATATCATTCCAAGTTTGCAATATATGCGGTCAGCCGGTCGATGTGCTGCTCGATCGGGTGATGGCGGCGGGGAGGCATAGCCTGGTTTGGAAGGCTGAAGATTTTAGCGCGGGGGTGTATTTGGTCAGGATGGAGAATGAATATGGAAATGCCCCGGAGAAATTACAGAAAATCATTCTTGTAAAATGAGTAGGAGGAACAAATGAGATTAAGTTTTGTTTGTGCATTATTGTTAATGCTCGCTGTCTGCAGTTCAGCCGAAATACTGAACGTGCCGGAAGATTTTGAGAATATACGCACGGCGATGAACAACGCTGAGGATGAAGATACCGTTCTTGTTCAACCCGGAGTGTACGTTGAGAATTTAGTCTTCAATAACGCCTCGATTGTGGTCGGCAGTCTGATTCTGACTACCGATGATCCGGCTTACATAGACTCGACGATTATCGACGGCGGCGCCCAGTCTCACGTTGTTACCTTTATGTCCGGACACCGGGGTTCGACGCTGCGAGGATTTACGGTCAGGAATGGCTTGTCGTCATTTGGCGGAGGGCTTTACTGCCGTCAAGAAGCCAGCGTCGTAATGGAAGACCTGCTTGTAATGGATAATTTCGTCACTTATCATGGCGGCGGAATCTCTATAAACCCCGGTACCGAGCTGGTAATGCGCCGGATAAAGTTTATCGGCAATACGGCTGAAGAAAGAGGCGGAGGAGCGGCTATCTACTGTCGATCTTTTGAATTAGAGAATTGCTCCTTTATCGACAACTCCGCCGGAATCGAAGGCGGAGGCGTTTATATCGGCTATCACGATGAAGTTGTATTGCGAAATTGCGTCATTACCAATAATACGGCGGATATTGGCGGGGGATTGCGTGATATTGGCGGTGGATTAAGCGTCTATGAGCGGCTGCTAATTGCCGGCAATGAGGCTGAATCAGGAGCGGGAGTCAATTTTTCAGGTCGGAGCGACATCCTGTTCGACAATTGCACCATTGCGGACAATTTCAATGCGAACGGCGTACATGAAGGACTGCGACTTCAACCTGAAGATGGCGAAAATGCTTATACTTTCGTTAACACCATCATTCGAGGGCATGGAGAACGTCAGGTGGAAATTCCGATTGAAACCGAAGCGGATCAAGTGGATATTTTCGTAAGATATTGCGCTATTGAAGATGGCGAAGATGGCTTTCAAATTTTTGCCGATGGAGATTTCACCTGGGATGAAGGCAATATCGATGCCGATCCTTTATTCATCGACCGCGAGGAAGGCAATTACCGCCTGGACGCAAACTCCCCCTGCATCGACGCCGGAGATCCCGATTCTCCGCAAGATCCCGACGGTTCGCGCGCCGATATGGGAG
>CAZWOY010000004.1:0-25763 GCA_964635255.1 uncultured bacterium | reverse complement strand
TACCCACTAAATCTCCCGTCACCCTCCAGATCTACAACACCCGCGGCCAACTGGTTGATGTGCTGCTCGACCGGGTGATGGTGGCAGGGAGGCATAGTGTGGTGTGGGATGGATGCAAGCATGTCAGTGGGATATACCTGATCCGGCTTGAAGGAGAAGGTGTTCGTCGAACGCAAAATATTATGCTTGTGAGATAAGTTGAAAGGCTTTCATGGAGAAATATATGAGAAGATTTATACATAAGCTACTGATTGTTGCACTGCTGCCGGCGATGTCGATTTCTGATCCATTGCCGCTGCCTTGCGATGAAATCTGGAGACTTGATCTGAATTCCGATGGTATCGTTGTCGGACCGGTCTGGAATGAAGACGGCGCAATTAACATGCTGCTCGGGATCGACCGACAATTGATCAAGGTATCGAACGGAAGGATAGCAGCTTTGAGCGACACGCTCGATGGGCGGATTACTGCTATCGAACGCGCCGACGCCGATGAAACTGAGGGCGTCGAAACACTTGCCGGTATTCTCAATGACAGCCTTAATTCACTGCTGATCCTTGAGGAAGGGCAGTTTGAAATAATTAATGACATTCAATTAGGCGAGATATGGACTCGCTATGATAATCCCGAAGATACGATTCGTTATGAACGTGAATCCTGGTATGAAAAAACAACCTGTTTAAAGTGGCTTGACGTCGATTCTACATTACTTGTTGTACGTCATACCTCTACAATAATTGTGGAGGAATTTATTTCAGGTGGTGAAATAAACGGCGTTACCTGGAAAATGGATATTGCGGGAAACCTGATAGGAGATTCAATCATATGCGGTGATCCAGCTATCAAACAATGGCAAGATATAGAATCCGGCGAAAGCGGATTTGTCGTGATTGGCACCCAGATCGAATGGTGGAACGGAGACTTAGCGAGCGGTGAAATAACCACTTTCCTTGGTTCAAATTTCAATAATCTGGGTGAATTATTAAATCAACAGCAAATTACATCATTTCGATCATATTGGTCAATGTTTCAGAGACATCCGACTATGTTTCTGACTTCAATTGCCGCTGTCCCATTACCTGGAGGCGGCGTGGGCGCGTTCGAAAGCATTGTTTTAGATTCGACGAATTGGGAGTGGGATCGCGAACTGCAGTGTTCGCTCTATGTTCAGCTTATCGACGACCAATTGGAATCATTGGGAGTGTACTTTCTGGGGAACCGACCGGTGGAATCGATGTTCTACCTGCCGGCTGATATGACCGCCGAAGGAAGACCATACCTGCTATGTGCCGGTGCTGACGGATCAATCCGTTTATTCGACCTGGAGAATTTCGTATTAAATGAGCAGGAATACAGGTGGCAGCCGGGATCGGACAGACTATTGGGAGGCGATTTCGACGGCGACGGACGAATGGAGCTGATCGGTCTGCATGATGGCGTCTTAACCTGCGCCAGGATTCAAACTCTCGACTCACCCGGAATGAGAGAAATCCCTATTCTATTAAAACTGCATCTTTCGCCGGCTTTTCCAAATCCGTTTAATTCCAAAACCACAATCACTTACACTCTCCCCACACAAACACCCGTCATCCTGCAGATCTACAACACCCGCGGCCAACTGGTCGATGTCCTGGTGGATCGGGTGATGGCGGCGGGGCAGCATAATGTCTTATTAAATGGCGCTGATTTATCCAACGGAGTTTATTTCGTTAACTTAGGCAATAATACCCATCAATTTACCCAAAAACTTTTACATGTGAGGTAGATCATGAAACGGTTTTTATTGATATTCGCGGCATTGATGATTTTAAACAGCATTTCTAATGCTGAGATTATAAACGTCCCGGAAGATTTTGACACAATTCAGGAAGCTATTGAGGCGTCCGAGGAAAATGATTCGATTCTTGTGGCGCTAGGTGAATATGCCGAAAACCTGGATTTTTCAGGACGTAATATTTCGCTGATTGGAAATCCGGAAAATCCAGAGCAGGTCATTATTTCTAATCCGGAAAATGGCGCCGTCATTTCATCGATAAATGATGAAGTAAACGAAAATGCCGCTCTGATCGAAGGTTTTACCATTACCGGCGGCAATGGCATAGAAGGTCAACAAGGCGGCGGAGGGCTTCTGCTCATAAGATCAAGTCCGACCATAAGAAACTGTATAATAACTCAGAATGACGTTACCCGATTAGGCGGTAATTCGAAAGGGGGAGGTATTTACTGCGTTGGAGGCGTACCGACTATTGAGGATTGTCTTATTAGCGAGAATACCGCCGGCGACGGGGGAGGAATTGCGATAGAAACCGGCTGCATTATGGAAAACGTCCATATCATTGGAAACAATGCCCGAGACGGTGATGACGGCGATGGCGGCGGTATATATTTACACGGTCCATTCTGTTTGGTTGAACTCACAAATTGTCTATTATCGGAAAACAGCGGTATTTTCAGTTCAGGAATTTACAGTCATAGGGCGATGTGTACTCTTGTCAAATGCGAAATATCAAATCATGACGGATTCTATGGCGCCGCCATTTTAAGATCTAACAGTCAAATCGATCTGGTGAATTGCACAATTGCTAACAACCGCATCGACGAACGGGTTAGGGATCGCAGTATTATCGAAGTTGGCAGTGGAATTCTTAATATCTCCAACTGTATTATCCGGAATCCGGATGAGTCGGAAATTGCCGCCTGGAATGAAGGTTTGAGTCTTTCGGTGGAGTACAGTCTTGTTTGCGGCGGTGAAAACGGTCTTGGAGATGGAATCGGAGAACTCAATTGGGGTGAAAACAATATCGACGACGATCCGCTTTTCGCAAATCTCGATGAAGGAAATTTCCATTTAACCGTGGACTCCCCCTGCATCGATGCCGGAGATCCCGATTCTCCGCAAGATCCCGACGGTTCGCGCGCCGATATGGGAGCGTTTTATTTCCACCAGCGGGACATTGAGGTTGAACCGCGCGTCCTGATGTTTGGAGAAACGGAAGTCGGCGCGATCGACAGCCTGCCCCTTATTATCGCTAATACCGGCGGCACAATGCTGACCATTGAACAAATGAGTTGGACTGAAAACAATCATCCTTTCTTTACACGCAATAGCGATGAGTTGCTGCCAGCCGGGATAAATTCGCTTGATACGCTGCTTCTGTGGATAATATGCCAACCAACACAACCAGGTCAGGCTGATTGGGGCGGATGCACAATAATGAGCGACGATCCCGATGAAAGCGAGATCGATATTGAAGCAACCTTCGAAGTTCTTAATGCCGGTCAGCCAGGCGATTTACCGCCGTCGGAATTTGAGATCGCAGGCGTTTATCCAAATCCCTTTAACTCTGCGACGACGATCGCCTACACCCTACCCACTAAATCTCCCGTCACCCTCCAGATCTACAACACCCGCGGCCAACTGGTCGATGCGCTGGCGAACCGGCTTATGCCGGCGGGAAGCATAATTTAATATGGAAAGCCAATAGCTTGACAAGCGGCGTGTATTTCGTTAAAATAAAAACAAACAATGCTTTACAATTCCAAAAAATGCTACTGGCGAGGTAAAAAATGCAACGGCTGCTTTTCACATTCTGCTTAGTTCTGCTGCCATCGCTTCCCATTATGGCAGAGATAATTAATGTACCGGACGATTTTGAAACCATCCAAGCCGGCATAGAGGAAGCTTCAGACGGCGACACCGTTTTGGTCGCCGCCGGAGAATACGCTGAGAACATCGACTTCAGCGGCAAAGCGATAACCGTTATGTCTATTTCAGGCGCCGGCGAAACGATTATTAACGGCGGCGGCGAAGGTCCATGCGTAGTGTTCCTGAACGGCGAAGGTCGTGAAAGTGCGCTTCAGGGTTTCACATTGACCAACGGAACAGCCACGGGCGACGGCTATGGCGGGGGGATACTGATCGAAAGGTCTTCACCGGTTGTCGAATCGAATATAATAACCGGCAATACCGCTTCTCAAGGCGGCGGAGGAATTTCAGCCTCTGCTGACGGATGCCAACCTCTTATTCGATACAATCTCATTTATGACAATGAGTCCAACGGAGGCGGCGGCGGAGGGATCTCCCTCTATCAGTGCGGCGGCGTTATCTTGAATAATACGATCTGCAGCAACAGCGCCCCTCAGGGCGGAGGCGGAATCAACGTTCCGTTTACAACCGGCGTCCAAATTCTCAATAATATCGTTACCGGAAACACCAACCAGGGCGTCGGCGGCTGGCAGACGCAGGATCTCCTCTGCCGCTACAATAACGTCTGGAACAATCAGGGCGGCGATTACGGCAACATACAGGCGGGCGAAGGCTCGATCTCGGTCGATCCGTTGTTTGTCGATGCCGATAACGATGACTATCATCTGACAGAAAACTCCCCCTGCATCGACGCCGGTGATCCGGAATCACCGGACGATCCCGATGGAACGCGAGCGGATATGGGCGCATTCTATTTTCAGCAGGATAATGATCCGAACCGCCACAATGTTCCTAATGAATATGCAACAATCCAGGCGGCGATCGACGCTTCTGAAAACGGCGATACTGTCCTTGTTCAGCCGGGAGAATACGTTGAATGCATTGATTTTTCGGGGAAAGATATTTTTGTTGGAAGCCTCTATCTCTTAACCGGAGAAGAAGAAGCGATTGAGAGGACAATCGTCGATGGCGATTCAACTGGATCGGTAGTTTCATTTACAAACGGCGAGACAACTGATGCGGTTTTAGTCGGAATGACAATTCGACATGGTTTTAGCGATGGCAATGGCGGCGGTATTAACTGCGCCAACTCTAGTCCTTCTATCCTAAATTGCCATATCAGGAACAACTATGCTGAGACACGCGGGGGTGGTATAAACTGCGAACCGGAGTCAAATGCAATTATTTCCAACTGTCTGATAACCGAAAACACAGTCGGCAGCGGTGGCGGTGGAATATGGTGCGGGGAGAACTCCAATCCGGTGATAACCGATTGCATTATTGTTGCGAACGAGGCGCGCTGGAACGGCGGCGGGATAAATATGTACATCGACTGCGCCCCGGTCATCCGCAACTGTGAAATATGCGACAACACCGCCGGATCAAAAGGCGGCGGCATTATCGCCAGCCAGGATTGCAGTCCGGAGATCAGAGAGTGCGTGTTTATGTGGAACCGGGCTGCCACCGGCGGCGCAATAGCTGTTGAACGGCGAGCAGCCCCTGATATCAGAAATTGTCTGTTTTTCGACAATTTCGGTGATCTTGGCAGTTCAATTGCCGTAATGCAGGATGCAGCGGCGGCATTGATCAACTGCACTGTAAGCTGGTCTCCCATCCGCGGGTGGACGCGCGCCGTTTACAGTTCGGCGTCGAGAGTTATTTTTATTAACACAATTATCCATGGGATTTCACCGCTCGAGATTGCGGTCGATTCTGACAGCGCTGCGTCAAGCCTGACCTTAACGCGTTGCGATATCGCTGGGGGGCGGGAATCAATCGACCTAAACGATAATGGGGAAGTCAATTGGCTGCAAGGCAATATCGACGAGACCCCTCTTTTTGTCGATTTTGGAAATATGGATTTTAACTTAAGCGAATACTCTCCCTGCATCGATGCCGGAACCGCCTTTTTCGCGTGGGAGGATGATACGCTTATTAATCTTAGCGAGGAAGATTACAACGGTTTTGCGCCTGACATGGGAGCGCTGGAGAGCGATTTTGCCGGTGTCATTCCTGAAACGGGGCCTCTCCCGGAAAGTTTTGATATCCTGTCTATCTACCCTAATCCCTTCAATTCATCAACCACGATCACTTACTCCCTACCCGTTCAATCTCCCGCCACCCTTAATATCTACAACACCCGCGGCCAATTGGTCGATGTGCTGCTCGATCGGGTGATGTCGGCGGGGCGGCATTTCAAGGGATGGAATGCCGCCGAAATGCCCGCCGGAATTTATTGGGTGAAGTTAGAGGGAGGAGGTAAGAAGGATTTGAGGAAGGTGGTTCTGGTTAGATAAAAAATGGGGATATTCACAACAGATTAAAGGAATCAGGCAAATCGATGTTTATATCGTTCCATGCTCCAACGTGGGAACGGATCAATATGCGTTCCCACGCAGGAGCGTGGGAACGAGTTAAAGAAAGGATAAAATACACATAGGGAGCTTTGATCATGAAAAAGGGTTTTATTTCGGCGTTTGTTCTAATCAGTGCGGTCGTTTGCCTGGCTCAGCCGCAGGCTCGAAACGTGGCTTTGATCAGTCGGCTCTATAATCACTGGAACAATGTCACTGATATTGAGATGATTGAAAACAACGCTTATTTGACGACGAATTCGTCCGGTCTGCAAATCGTCGATCTGGCGGATCCGAACAATCCGGCTATAATCAGCTATTACGACCTCGATCCGGGACGGGCGCAGGCGGTTGCGATCGTTGGCAATTTGGCTTATATCGCCGACGAGACGGGCGGTCTCAGAATACTTAACATAGAAGATCCGGAAAATATTATTGAAATCGGCGCTTTTGAAACGCCCGACCGGGCTTTGGATGTATTGGTTAATGACAATATCGCCTACCTTGCGGTGAATGAGGATGGCGTCCTGATTTTGGATGTGGAAAATCCCGAGGCACCTCAATTTCTGAGCCGGATCAATATTCAGGGAACGGCTTCCGATTTGTATTTAACCGGCGACCTGCTTTTTGTATGCGCCGGATTCGGCGGTTTGATTGTGGCGGACGTTTCGGCACCGCAGCAACCGAACATCCTAAGCGTTTTTATCCAGGATTTCAATCGCGCCGGCGATGTGGTTGTGGATGGCGGCTTGGCTTATATTGCATTCGATGAAGCCGGGCTAGTCATTCTCGACGTCACCGAACCGGATCGGCTGCAGTGGGTCAGCTCTTATCAAACCGATCGCGCGACAGCGTTGGATAAGCAGGGCAATATCGTTTATCTTGCCAGTGGAAATCATCGGTCTGGTTTTTTAACGATTGACGTCTCCAACTTGGATGCTCTGACCGTGCTTGGTTCAAGCTATGCAAGAACAATTTACGATGTGTGTGTCCGCGGCAATTTCGCCTATTTAGGCGGTTTTGACAACGGTTTTAAAGTTTATGACGTTGAAGATCCGCGTCAGATTAACCTGATTGCTGAATTGGGTTCGCCCGGATATCTGTTCGACATTGCACGGCGGGACGATCTTTTGTTTATAGCCGGGAAAGAATCCGGTCTGCATATCGTTTCAATCGAGGACATAATGAATCCGGTTGAAACCGGCGTTTATCAACCTCAACACTGTGATTACGAAGCGGTCGCCGCTTCGGCGGAATATGTCGCCGCCGCCAACAATACCGACATTGAAACTTTCGATGTTTCAGCGCCCGATCAACCACAGGTTCTCGGCGCCCGGCAGGTAAACGGCTGGTTAAGCGGCATGGAAACGCATGACGTCATGTGTTTTGTCGCTTCTGGTCCAGCGGGATTAAACATATTAAGCCTGGCGAATCCGCAGCGACCTTATGCCTGGGGAAATCACAACACCGGTTTTATTGTTCATGATGTGGCTTACGATGGTGAATTCGTTTATCTTAGCGAAAAAACTGTGCTGGATCCGGGATCGGTGCGCGTAATAAATATTGACCAGCCCGACCGTCCCGTCGAAATCGGATCGTGCGTTATTGACGGTCAGGGATGCGGAATTGCGACCGATGGGAATTTCGCATATATTGCGCATGGCGAGGAAGGATTGAAAATCATCGACGTCCGCGTCGAAGACAATCCGCGTCTGATTTCAGCCATGGAACTGCCGGGAACCGCTTTCGGCGTCGAGCATTACGGCAGGCATGTATTTGTCTGCGCCATGTACGCAGGCGTACGCGTAATCAATGTCTCAAATCCGCGCGCTCCCTTTGAAACCGGCTTTTTTGTTACCCCCGGCGAAGCGGTGCAGATTGACTTGCGGGGGATTCACGGTTTTGTCGCGGGCTATTCGAATGTTTGCGTGTTAGACTTCAGTGACGCGGTTGGAATACCCGCCTGGACCGAAATCCCCGAAGATACGGTATTTTGCGCTGCCGGTGAACCAACGGAATTTCAGGTTGCGGCTGAGGATCCCGACGAAAATGATCTTACGATCATTTTCCGACCGAACGGTCTGCCGGAATCAGCTACCTTGGAAGACAACGGCGATGGCGCCGGCGTTTTTCGATTTGAGCCGATACATGCCGATACCGGGATCTACAATCCCTTATTTATCGTCACGGACAGAATTTGGGGCGATACGACTTCGGTGATTCTTCAGGTCGATGAACCGATTAAACTGGTCGACATCGAAAACAAGCCGCCCTCCAGTTATGAAATAGTAGATATTTATCCTAATCCCTTCAATTCCTCAACCACCATCACCTACACCCTCCCCACTCAATCCCCCGCCACCTTCCAGATCTACAACACCCGCGGCCAACTGGTCGATGTGCTGGCGGACCGGGTGACGCCGGCGGGGCGGCATCAAAGGGTGTGGAAGGCTGACGGGCAGCCCAGCGGTGTGTATCTGGTGAAATTACTGGCTGCGGATTTGCAGTTTTCGCAGAAAATTATACTCATGAGGTAACAGAGCATGAAAAAGAACTTTCTCTTTTTTACATTTGCAGCCCTGCTGGTGCAGCTTTGCATAAGCAGAGCGCCGGCTGACGCTCAGGAATGGAGCTGGCAGATCGATCATTCATACTTCAGCCCCAATCTGGCGCCCGATATGGAGACCATCGGTTCTATTTACGCTAATGGTCTATGCGATCTGAATGGCGACGACATGCCAGAGTTTGTCCTGCTCTGTGTGCGTCAGGACAGTGTCGCGCTGAGGCTGGCATTAATGGAAGGAGACTTTCCCGATATCCGCTGGACGCTTCAGCCTGACTTTTTCCCGGCAATTGACTACGCGCCGGATATCTGGTTTAATATAATAAATTTCTGCGATCTGGATGGAGATGACGCGGTCGAGATTATTCTCAATGGTCGATTTGTTCTCAGAAATTCAGGCGATTTCGATAATCCGGATTGGCAACGTTCTGACCACCTGATTCCAGAGTTGGATGCAGATGACTGCATTCTTCAAATCTGCGATTGGGACAATGACCGGATGCTCGATGTGATAGCAGCCACTTATCCGCTTAGCCCGGATTCAATGTGGCTTGATCAGGGCTTTTACAGGTACGAACTGACCGAAGAAAACGGCTGGGATTCCCTCGGATACACCGAGATACAAACGGGTTTATTGCAACAGGTTGCTGATCTGGACCAGGACGGAGATATCGATCGCATCGAAGGATCTGTGGTTTTATATGACATGAATCCTCCCCGGCGGGATTTTGCGGATTATTATCTGAATGGCGTCCAATTTGTCTTTAATGAGGGGACGCCTGATAATCCAAGGTGGTCAGATCCTGAGCTGTATGAAGATTTTTACAGGCCGATCCCCTTTGATCTCAACAGCGATGGCTGTCTCGATATTGTTGACGGCTGGAGTTATCATCTGAACCGGGCAGAAGACAATCCGCTCCTCTGGGATAGAGAGGTGCGTTGGCGCAATTTAAGCGGTCGCCTCTACGCTGCTGGAGATTTTGTGGGTGATGAGCATTTGGAAATGCTCTGCGGGAGACTCTACTCAAGATCATTCATGGATCATCGCTGGCGTCTTGTGCAGGAGGAATTAACGCCGGCAGGTTGGCGCGACGCACAGTTTTTTGGGAATGATTTCGCTGAATGGGGCAGCGGATTCACTGACCTTTGGGCAATTCGCACCGGAGATTTCCTGCAGAATGGGCAGATTCAAATAGTCCTGGCAAAAAGCGTTGGAATGGGAGTCTGCGATCCAAGTCTGACTCTGTTTGCGGATCAGGATGAAGGGGAAGGTTGGGATTGGCAGGCGGTTGAAGGTTTCTTTGACGGCTTGATTGATCCGGAAATCTATGTATTCAAGCCGGCTTTCGGTGATTTCGATCATGATGGCGACCAGGATGTTGCACTTATGCGGGAAGCTCCGTACGATTCCTTCTTAATCCACTTCTTCGAATACCGTGATGATCGACCAAACGACCGTTGGATCATACGCCCGGAATGGAGCTGTGCAATCTTCGACACGCTTCAGGTTCGCTCGCTTGCCAGTGGCGACTTTGACGACGACGGTTCCTGCGATCTGATCATAGTTGGCAACGATGATCTCCGGTTGCACCTGTTCCGTAATATTTCACGAGACGCAGCGCCCGACTGGATACTTGAAGAAGACGCTTTTACACATGGAGGTCCCGACCGAGCCTCAGACATTGTTGCGGTGGACGTCAATCTGGACGGAAAGCCCGACCTCATCGCCGGCGGACTTTACCTGAACCAAACGGTCAGCAGGGTGGATGACGATCCTATGCTGCCCTGCGTGTTAAATCTAAGCATATACCCCAATCCCTTCAATTCAAAAACCGCGATTACCTACACCCTCCCTGCTCAATCCCTCGTCACTTTGAGCATCTACAACACCCGCGGCCAACTGGTCGACGTCCTGGTGGACCGGCTTATGCCGGCGGGGAGGCATAGCCTGGTTTGGGATGGAAGCAGGTTTGGAGCTGGAGTGTATTTTATCGGTTTATACGATGGGCCGGGAAATCTGAACGAGATGCGGAAAATTCTTATGTTGAAGTAAAAGGAAAATTAATGCTTAAGCGCACTTTCCTAATCCTGTTCATACCGCTGGCTTTGCTGAATGCACAGGATTTTGAAAATATCGAGCAGGTTGGTCGAATTTTTAATTTCTGGACCTGCGCCCTGGGAGCGGAGATCGACGGTCATTACGCCTATGTAGCGACCGGCTATTCAGGTATAAGCATACTTGACGCCTCCGATTTGGAAAATCCTGTGGAAGCTGGTTTTTGCGATACGCCGGGATTTGCGGAGGATATTGCCGTCGAAGGCGGCTTCGCCTACGTGGCGGACTGTTATGAAGGCGTGCGCGTAATGGACGTATCCAATCCGTTGGAACCGTTTGAGGTTGGATATTGCGAAGTGCCAGGTTCTGCGCTTGGAATCGCAGCGTCTGGAACGCACGTTTTTATGGCTGTTAATGATTGTGGATTATACATAGTGCCTGACCGAAAACCCCACTTGTCAAACATATATTACGCAAACATTTTAATACAAACGGTGCGTAATCGATTTCAACATCTAAAAACGGATTTTCTTACGTGAAAATCAATGTTTGAGCCCAAATTAGCATTAATCTTTACATATTATTGAATAATGAACGGAGTTATCCCTTGAATATTACTATTGATGCTATTATTTGTCAGTGATTAGGCAGCGGTGCGCTTTCGACGCTTTTGCTCTTTTTGGTGGGACTCGAAAATCGAAAATACCTTCTCGGAATGGGGGATGGCTTCGCCATAAATCTTGCGGCGGCGAATCTGATCGATCTGCCGTTCTACATGTTTAATATATGATTCGATCGTTGCAATATCATCACCGTATCCGTTGTTTAACCGATTAAGATTATCGAGGCTGCGCCGCGATCGGGCAATCATTGATTCCGCAAATGTCAAATATTCCTGACACGCTTGCTGGATTTCCGATTCGCGTTCAGCGCGCTTCTGTTCGCTGCGGGACGTGGAATGGTTCAGTTTCTGAATCCGGCGGCATAGTTGTTTAGCTTTCTTTACCAGGTGTTTGTATTGCCTCCAGCCGTCGATACCCGCCTGAATGCAGATTTGCGACGTCAGTTCGATTGTCTTGCGAATCGCGTCATAAAGCAGTTTTGTATCGGTCGGAAAATAAACGTTGGTTTCAACTACAAACGAATCAACGCGAACGTTTAATTCCGACTCTTTTTTTTTCCCGGCAACAAGCTGACGTCCGGCTTTGACAATCACTTCGTTGATGCGGTCAAGCGCTTCTGGCGTCAACAGAGCGACATTGTCGCGAAGCGTTTGGATGGGATAGCTTTTATCATCGTCGAGCATTCCATGCCCTAACATCCGGCGGAGAATTTTGTGATTGCCGGCAATTTCTTTAAGTTTATCATAGTCCCAGTTGCATGTCAAACGGATGGCGCCGAGAACGAGTATTTTCCAGAGTTCCATGCCCGGACGTCCGTTATTTGAGTCGATGTCTTTAGGGATAATTTCTTCGAGAATGGCGAACACTTTTTCCCTAAGTTTTGGATTACAGTAGATGTACTGCAATCCTCTGAGCAATTTGGGAATTTCGTCGCGCGATCTCGGATCGAACTTGATTGCGGCGATATCTGTTTCCCCGAATTGTATTTGCGTTTCGATTGTTTTACGCATGATTCTTGTTCCCGAATTTGACCGAAGATTTTAGTAAAACCGTTTGTCTTTGTTAACAATATAATCATACTATATTGTAAATGCAAGTTTTGGCAAGTATTAAATAGGTATTTATAAAAATAATACTAAAATCTTCAATATTAAATAGAAGCCTGAAAGTTGCTTTATAACTTGGCTTTGAGGGTTTTCGGTCAGGCGCTAAATATTCGATGACGGCAATGCCGAACGCGATCCTTGGCTGGAGGGGTTGGAGCCTGTCGAAGGCGCGGTTCCGCCGGGAGAAAGCGAAGAAATCACGGTAACGTTAAACACTTTCCGCATCGAACCCGGACGTCATGAGGCGGCTTTGCACATCCTGACCAACGAACCGGACCATCGCGACATCGTCGTCGATATTTCGATCGACGTCGCTGAGGAGCCGGATATCGCCGTAAATCCGGATTTGCATGATTTCGGCGAGGTTTGGGTTGGGCTCTCGACCGAAACGACTATAAGGATAGCCAATGAGGGCAATATCGACCTGACAGTTAGTAATATCGCTGCGCCGGGAGATGGATTCGAAACGGATTTTGAAAATGAATTTGTTCTTGAACCCAATGATTTTACGTTTGTTACCGTAACTTTCGCTCCGCCGCACAATGGCGAGATTGAAGGAACGCTTATCATTGCGTCCGATGATCCGGATGATGAGGAAATCGCTGTTTCCTTAGCCGGCATTGGACTTGATCCGCCATTAATGGCGGTTGAACCGGAAGCTGTCGAAGCGGACCGAACCGGAGAGTATGCGCTTACGGTAAGCAATGATGAAAGCTCCGAAGTCGATCTGGAATGGAATACCTCATTTGCCTATATTGTTCCCGAAGAACAGCGGGACGCGATGGCAAGAGACGTCCGTAAAGCCGGCGCCAGGGGTCCGCAGCGCGATGAATTGGGCGAAGTGATTCGTTCATTTTCATGGAATCGCGCCGGGCGGGATATCGGAAAATCCGGCATGGGATGGGATTATGATGAAGAGATAATGTGGATGGTCGCAGGCTATCCGGATAATGCCGCTTGCGTCGGAGCTGTCGATCCGAACGATAATTTTAACGAGGTCTATTACTTCAGACCTAATGTAAACGGTTATCTGGATATCGCCTACCTTGACGGTTACTTATATCTGATTTGCCGGTACGGCAGGTATCTCAACAAATACAACCGCGACGGCGAATATTTTGGCGCCGTTTACGGGGGTGAAGGAGTAAATATCTACGGACCGACTCATGGACCAAGCGTCTCCTCCGATCCTTTGCACGGCTGGTTGATTATTTCAAATAACTCTTTGGCGTGTATCGCAAAGCCAAATGTAAACGGAACCTTAGATCTTGTAGGTAATTTGAACCGTAATACACAATATATGGAATGGGTTCCGACTCATACAGGCGGCGAGTTATGGGCTTATCACGGCAGCGCCGTAAAACAATTCGACGTCGATCTCGATAGCTGGGAGGTTTCCGAAGAAGTGCAGGAATTCGAACCCTATGACCGGTCTGGCATGTACCGCAGTATTGCGCATGACGGCGAGAATCTTTGGATCGGCGATATGTATCAAGCCCAATACACTATTGTCGATGATGCGACTGTGGAGAGCTATCCATGGGGTTCAAGGGAACCGTTCGAAGGGATACTGAGTCCCGGAGAAAGCGAGGAGGTAATCTTTACGATCGATCCGCGCAATTTAAATCCCGGCGCTTACGAAGCCGAACTGACGTTTTACTCGAACGGTTTAGAAAATGAAGAGATCGTAATTCCCATTTCGCTGGAATTTGGCGAGAATCCCGAGATCGCAGTCTCAGCGGATGAAATTGTCTTCGATGAAATCTGGGCGGGTTCCACGCGAGGGCGGACGATGACGATTACTAACAATGGAATTAGCAGTCTGACCGTCACCGATGCTGCGATTGAAGGCGAAGGTTTCAGATGCGGCTTTGATGAGGAAATCACAATCGAAAGATTTGAGAGCTTCAATCTTGCGGTGGTTTTTGAACCTCAGGAAGCCGGAGAATATGAAGGAACGTTAATAATAACCTCAAACGATCCTCAGTGTGAGGTTAGCGAAATCGAACTTCGAGGTACGGCGATAGCTCCGCCGGCGCTCGCCGCTCCGGAGGCTTTCGAAGGATTCGGGACGAGTCAGCGCGCTTTAACCATCGGCAACGATGGCGATGACGTTCTGGAATGGAGACTCGTTATGGAGTTGGTTGGTGTAAATGATAATGAAATGGGACCGCGCCGCGACGATCTGGGCGATGAACTGAGAAGTTTCACCTGGGGGAGAGCGGGAGCCGGAGCCCTGAAGCCAGGCTTAGCCTGGGACCGCGACCAGAATTTGATGTGGTTAAGTACGTCCGAATATATTGGAGCGGTCGATCCGGCAAACAATTTCAATGAAGCGTTCTCCGTTCAGGTAGAAGAAGCGGTCTATGACCTGGCTTGGTTGGACGGAATTCTTTATGGAGTGTCCGGCGGGGCTATATTAAAGTTTAACGAAAGGGGCGGGTCGCTTGGCGAGTTGGAGATTCCCGATGAATTCGAGCCGAGGATGCTGGCGGCCGACCAATCCTGCAGCCTATTGTTTATTAGTCCTTCAAGCAATCAGGATGTTATATATGTTTATTCTGTGGCTGATGGAGAGATCGTCGAGCGAGTCGGCGCTATCGATAATTTTCGCGGATTAGCCGGTAGAGCCGTTTGTTACAATCTGGAATGGGTTCCCGAACATCCGGACGGCGAGCTTTGGCTGCACACGCACAACCATGTCTGGCAGATAGACGTCGATACGGACAATTGGCGGGCGCTCGAATTAGTGCAGGATTTCGCCCCCTGGAATAACGGAGATCACTGGGATGGAATCGTTCACGACGGTGAGAACATCTGGCTTGGTAGTAGGAATCAGGCGGAGTATCACATCTTCGATGACGCCACTCTCGAACGTCCCGTCTGGATAACCGCCATTGAGCCGGCCGCGGGCGAGATCGAACCGGGAGCCGCGCAGGAAGCCGTGTTTACGTTTGACGCCGCCGATTTGGTCGTGGGACATTATCACGCTGATATGCACATGAGATCAAACGATCCGAACAACGCAGATTTTGTGATCGACGTGACGTTCCACGTAGGAACCTTCCCGGCAATTGAAGCCGATCCGATGACAATTCAGTATGGGCGAGTCGAAATCGGCGCGAGCGAAGAAACCGCGATCACGATTAGAAACATCGGCCGGCAGGATCTTATTATATCGGACGTCGCCGCCGATGAACAGTTGGAAACCGATTTCGAGGGCGAGCTTACAATCGGATCGTTCGAATCGCAGGAAATGACCGTAACTTATTCGCCAACCCAAAATGGACCTTATGAAGGTGCGCTTACAATCGCATCGAATGATCCCAATAATGGGGAAATAACGATTGCGATTAGCGGTACAGGCGGCATACCGGCTATCGAACTTGATCCTGAGGCGATTACTTCCTACAACGGCGGTGAATACTCATTCGACATAAATAACGCCGGCACGGATGATCTGGTATGGAGTACGGAATTGGAAATCGTTCAGGAAGCGCAGCAGGATCGGGTTGCGCGGCATAGATACGTTCGGCGCGCGAATGCCCGGCAGAATGGCGGCAGCGACCCAGCGGCGTCTTTCTTCACAGTCGATTTAAACGATGAAGATCCGCCTTTGCATCGAGACGATGAGGCTGAATGGATCGAATGGGGTCCGGCGGAAGGAACCATCGAACCGCACGGTTCGCAGGAAATCGCGGTCACGCTCTTCGGCGAAGAGATTGAGCTGCCGTTAGGCGATTACGAAGCGAATATCCACATAGCCTCGAACGATCCAGATAACGGTCAGGCAGTGGTTAACGTCATGATGCACGTTATCGAGCCGGCGATCTTTACCATACCGGAAACGATCGATTTCGGCGATACTTATGTCGAGGGAAGCGCAGAGGAAGAGCTTTGGATCTATAATCAGGGCGACCAGGACATTATCGTTTCCAATATCACGGTCGATGGCGAGTATTTCAACTGCGACTTTGAAAATGAGTTTACCATAACGCCCCAGGATTCGGCGCGGTCGCTGCTGACCTTTGCGCCGCGCGCGTTAGACGAACACGAGGGCGTTCTGACCATCTTCTCGAACGATCTCGACCGACAGGAGCTTGAAGTTCCGCTGCAGGGCTTCTGCTATGGCATTCCCGAAATTGCCGTCGATCCGGGCGCGATTGAATCGACCAACGGCGGCGATTTTTCGGTAACCCTCGCCAACAACGGCAACGGCTACCTCGAATGGGATTCGGAGGTCGAATTTGCGCAGAACCGGGACGGAGCAGCCAGAACCGTGAGAAGCGCCGGTCCCGCCAGAGACGCAGCCCGGATTCCGCGAATCCGGGAATTTAGCTCCCAAACTGCGATAAATCTCCCGAACGAGGAAAACATTAACCGGGACGCCGAAGATCGATGGGTCACCTGGAACCCTTCCGAAGGCGTGATAAATCCCGATGAAACTCAGGAAATCGAGATAACGCTCACGATGGGCGACCTTGAAATCGGCGACTATGAAGCCGGTCTGGTCTTAAATTCCAACGATGAAGACAACGCGCGAGTGGTGGTCGATCTGCTGTTGATGGTTCGCCTGCCGATTATGGTTGTCGAGCCGTTGGAACTGGATTTCGAAACGGTCGATCTTGAGACCGAAAATGAGATGACGTTTGAAATCCGCAATGACGGCAACGTCGAACTGACCGTCTCAAATATTGAATTTGCAGGATCGGAGTGGTTTAGCACAAGCTTTGAAAACGAATTCACGGTCGCGTCCGGAGCCGCCGAAGAGATAACCGTTACATTCGCTCCTGATGAAGAGGGGGATTTTGAAGGAACGGTTACAATCGCTTCGGACGATCCGCGCAATGAAACCGAGGTCGTTAACATCGCCGGACGCTGCCGCGGCCATGCCGATATAGTCGTCGATCCGATGGAGATTGATTCCGAAAACGGCGGCGAATACGCCATCGAAATCAAGAACGAAGGCAACATCGACCTGAATTGGGATACCGACCTCGAACTGCTTGCCGGCGAAGCGGGCTGGATCGAATACGAACCGCAGCGGGGAACGATATCCCGCGGCGACTCCGCCGAAGTGAATCTGACGCTTTCGATTGCCGAGATGTCCGCCGGCGACTATGAAGCCAATTTACATTTCGAATCGAACGATGAACAGAATCCCGATGTAGTCGTTAACATCGTCATGCACTGCAACCGTTCATGGATTGCCGTAGAGCCGCCGGCTCTGGATTTTGCCGAGGTTAACATCGACCGCAGCCGCGATTTGACGTTTAACGTCGGGAATCAGGGCAACGTTAATCTGGTCGTGTCCGAAGTTGCGCTTGAAGGTCGATTCTTCAGTATGGAACCGAACGAAGCCTTCACGCTCGAACCGGATCAAAACTCCGATTTCACGGTGACGTTTGCGCCGGAAGAAGTTGGCGATTACGCTGGTTCGATTACGCTGACGACCAACGATCCTGATCGCGCGGAAGTTGTAATAGCGCTTAATGCGATTGCGGTCAATCAACCGCTGATCGGCGTCGAACCGTTGGAAATCGAAACCGGAGAATCGAGCGATCATACTCTGACGGTATCCAACAGCGGCGGTCAAACTCTCGAGTGGGAAACCGGCGTCGAATACTTCGATAACGACGGCGGTCCCGAATGGGTAACGCCGGAACCAGCGCAAGGTTCGGTCGAGCCGGGAGAGAGCGGCGAACTGACGGTCTCGATAAACATCGACGGACTGGAAGCCGGAGATCATGAAGCAGACCTGCACTTCCTGTCCAACGATCCGTTCCACGAAGTCGTGGTGGTCGATATTGCAGTTCATGTCGATCCGCCCATTATAGTCGTCGATCCGCTGGAGATCGAGACCGATCAGAGTGGAGAGCATAGCGTCGCTATTTCCAACGAAGGCGACTTCGACCTCAACTGGACGGCTGAACTGGAGATATTAGCCGAACCGGGGCGCGATCAGAATCGAAGGATTGTCCGCAGCGCCGGCGGAGATGATTTCCTGCGCGACGACGAAGCGGATTGGATCGGTTTTGCGCCTGCGGAGGGCGTGGTCGCTCCCGGAGAAACCGGCGAAATGACGATAACGCTCGACGCCGCCGGTTTGGACGGAGGCGATTATGAAGCCGGCGTCCATATTCTGTCCGATGATCCCGAAAATGCAGACCTAGCGGTAAACGTTAGGCTGCATGTAGCCGAGAATCCGATCATTGCCTGCGAACCGGAAGCGGTCGATTTCGGCGAAGTCGTGGTCGGTCAAACCGGCGAAGAAACCCTTACCATCACAAACGACGGAAACAGCGATTTGATAATCAGCGAGGTGACTGTGGACGGCGAGGGATTCGATTCGAATTTCGAAAACGAGATTACGATAGCCCGCCAGCAAAGCGCCGGACTGACCGTTTATTTCGCCCCGCCGGATGACGGTGAGTGGGAAGGCGAAGTAACGATTGTTTCCAACGATAACAATAACGGCGAGATTACGGTCAGCCTGACCGGCGTCGGACTTGATCCGCCGACTATCGCCTTCGATCCCGAAAACATAGAAACCGATCAGGGCGGAGACTATACGGTAACCGTTTCCAACATCGGCGATCTTGATCTGGAATGGACTTCCGAACTTGAAATCGTTGCGGAACCGGGGCGCGATAAAGGACGTAGGAATATCCGCTCAGCGAGGCGAGGAATCCCTCAGCGCGATGATCCGGGCGAAATTATCGATCGGTTTAGCTGGAATCGGCTTGGGTCGAACAGGTATAAAGCCGGTATCGCATGGGATTCCGATCATCGATGGATGTGGCTGGCGAACTACAACCCCAATATTATCGGCGCTGTCGATCCGGCAAACGATTACCGGGAAGTGAGATACTCAGGTATTGATTATCAGGCGATGGACGCCGGTTGGATGAACGGCGTACTGTATGTTACGCCGATCTGGAACCGGTACGCGGCGCGCTTTGACGCTGACTGCCGGGACCTGGGCAGGTTAAACCTCCCGACCGAACCGACAGCGATGACCTGCAGCCGGGAAAACAACTGGTTGATTACCTTAAGCGATGACGACCAGTACGTTCGCGCCTATACGGTGAGCGGAAACAGCGTCCAGCAGCGATGGGTGTTGAATATCCGCCAAGGCGCTTTAGGCAATGCATCAATCAGAAACTTCCTTTGGGTCGATGAACATACGGATGGTCATTTATGGATTTCTGCGAACGATTATATCTACCAGGTCGCTCCGAATTTAGGCACTAACTCGTTTGAAGTCGTTCAGCATTTCCGCGTCGATGGCAGGCGCGATTGGGACGGCATTGGACATGACGGCGAGAACCTGTGGCTGGGCGGATACAATCAATCCCATTATCTGATTGTCGACGACAACATTGCAGAGGGTTGCAACTGGCTCAGCATCGATCCGGCGGCGGGAACCGTAGCGCCTCATGAAAGCGCCGAAGCGACCTTAACCTTCAACGCTGAAGAGCTTGAGGACGGCGTATATCAGGCGGACGTTCATTTCGAGTCCAACGATCCTGAAAACGCGGACGTAATTGTCGAAGTTACCTTGAACCTTGGGCAATATCCGGCGATAGCTCTGGATGCTGAAATCCTCGAATTCGGCGGAGTCGATCTCGGCGAAACTGGGCGGCAAACTTTGACGATTTCCAACGAAGGCGAAGCGGATTTAACGGTGTCAAACATAGTCGTCGAAGGCGACGGCTTCGCCAGCGATTTTGAAGGCGAGTTTGTCGTCGCGCCGGGTGAATCCTCCGAATTGACGGTAACCTTTACGCCGGAAGAAGTTCGCGATTTCGAAGGAACCTTAACCATAACTTCCGACGATCCGAACTTTGGCGATGTGGCGGTCGTTCTGACCGGAACCGGCTTGGGACGCGCCGTGATCGCGGTCGAGCCGGAGTCGATCGAATCCGACAACGGCGGCGAATATACAGTTACCGTTTCTAACAGCGGCAGCATCGACCTTGAATGGACGGCCGAACTCGAAATCATAGAACCGGAACGGGATGGACCATTGCGTCAGACAAGACAGGCTACACCTCAAAACAACGCAAATAATACAGCCTGGCTTTTCCAAAGTTTGGGCGGCAATGGTTTAGACCGCGACGACGAAGCGGACTGGATAGCATTCGATCCGGCCGATGGCGTCGTAGAGCCGAACGGTTTCGATGAAATCGGCGTTACGCTCAGTATCGAAGACCTTGAAATTGGCGACTATGAAGCCAACCTTCATATCCTGTCCAATGATCCGGAGAATGAGGATATTGCAGTGAATGTAATGTTGCACGTTCTTTTGCCCGCGATTGCAGTTGAACCGGAGAATTTGGAATTCGGCGAGGTCGATCTTGGCCAGAGCGAAGAGTTGACCCTCACAATCAGTAACGAAGGCAACGCTAATCTGACCGTTTCCGGCATCGACGTCGAAGGCGACTGGTTTGGCCTAGACTTCGAGGAGGAATTTGTCATAACTCCGAATGAATCTGCTGATGTAATAGTCAATTTCGCGCCGGAAGAAACAGGCGATTTTGAAGGAACGCTAACTATCGCGTCCGATAGTCCCGGAAACGGAGAGATTACCGTAAACCTTAGTGGAACATGCGTTCGAATGGTTCATTTCGAATACGAAGTGACGGATATTTTCCATAGGCTTCAACTGGATGTGATTGAGTTAGATGGCGAGCCGTTGGAGGAGGGAGACGAGATCGGCGTATTCACGCCTGACGGTGTTTGTGCCGGGGGGGTGGTCCTCGAAGAACAGGATGGACTCCAACCGGCGGATATTAACGATCTTTTCCCGGTCGAAATACTGGCTTATGGAGCGGAAGGCGATATTGACGGTTTTGAAGAAGGCGATGAATTCTCCTTCAGAGTTTATTGCGCTTTAAGAGGCGGTGAGAATGAGGCATTAGTAGTGTTTGAAGACGGTCCCCCGGCATGGGAAGAAAATGGCTCTTCCCGGGCGAGGGTAAATGCGCAACGCGAGCCTGCGCCGGAGATCGACGTCGTTGAAGATGATTTAGAGCATGATTTCGGCGATGTTGCTGTTCAAAACGATTCTGAGTGGACATTTAGAATTAATAACTTGGGCGGCGCGGAATTAACGATAATTTCAGTTGATTCTGACAACGATGCTTTCGTTACCGATTTCGATGAAGAAATGGTTCTCGAATCCGAACAATCGTTAACGGTGGCTGTAACATTCACTCCGACCGATAGTACGGATTACGACGGTTTGTTGACCGTTCGCTCGAATGACGCCGATGAGGGCGAGATTGAAATACCGGTAACCGGAACCGGAATTGCGCCTCAAATTTCTGTTGCTCCTGAGGCGCTGTCTTTTGGCGAGGTCGATGTTTGGGAAAGCGACGATCTATCGTTGACGATTCGTAATGAGGGCAATGCCGGTTATTGCCGTCGATCCTGAAGCCGTCGAATTTGGCGAGGTCTATCTGGGCGACGCCGAAACCGCCGCCGTCACCTTTACAAACGCCGGAAATGCAGACTTAACCGTATCTAATGCGGTCGTAGCCCGCGAATACTTTAGCGGCGACTTTGAAGGCGAATTCACGTTAGCGCCAGAGGAATCGACCGAATTGACCATTATTTTCGCACCCGAATCCGCCGGTGAATTCGAAGGCGCATTGACAATTATTTCTGACGATCGGGAAAACAATGAGGTAACAGTAAGGCTCAACGGTACGGGATCAGAAGTTCCGATTCCAAATATTGTGGTCGATCCTGAAGCCATGTCCTTTGGAGACGTTTACCTCGGAGAGAGCGAAGAACAGATCTTAACCGTCTCCAACGCCGGAAACTCCGATCTAACGGTAACGAACATCGTCGTCGAAGGCGATTATTTCAGCGGCGAATTCGACGGCGAATTTACGCTTGCGCCCAACGAATCGTACGAGTTCAATGTTCTGTTTGCGCCTGACGAAGTCGGAGATTTCGATGGATCGGTCACCATTTCCTCAAACGATCCCGATAGCGGCGAGTTGGTCGTCGAACTTTCCGGAACCGGCTTCGGATACCCGATCATTGCCATCGATCCGGAATCGATTGAATTCGGCGAGGTCAATGTGGGAGAGAGTTCCGAGCAAACATTGACGATAGCCAACAACGGCGTCCTTGATCTGGTCGTTTCCGACGCTGCAATCCAAGGGGATTGTTTCGCCGCCGGTTTCGAAGGCGAATTCACGCTCGAGCCGGGACAATCATCAGAAATCACCGTAACTTTTACGCCGGAAGACGAGGGTGAATTTGCCGGAACTTTGACGCTTAGTTCAAACGATCCTGAGAATGGCGAAATAACCGTCGATCTTACCGGAACGGGATTTGGCCAGGCGAGAATCGTCGTCGATCCCGAGTCGATCGACTTCGGTGAAGTGCATCTTGGCGAAAGCGGCGAAGAATCCATTGCCATCGGCAATACCGGCAACCTGCCGCTGCTGGTTTCCGGCGTCAGAGTTGACGGCGATTATTTCACAGCCGAATTTGAGGGAGAAAGGGAGCTTGCGCCGGGCGAATCCTTCGAGATAGCTGTTGCGTTCGAACCGGAGGAGCCCGGTGAAACCCACGGTTCCTTGATTATCGCGTCTAACGATCCGGCGAACGGTGAAGTAAATGCGCCGTTGGTTGGAATTGGCATAAACGACGCTCCCGAAATCGTTTCTCAGATTGAAGACGTCGCGATCGACGAGGATTCCGGATTGCATGAAATTGCCGATCTGGATGACGTATTCAGCGATCCGAACGGCGATCCGCTCGAATACCGCGTCGAAGGCGAAAATGCGTTGAACTTGAATATCGACGGCGACAACGTCGTTTCGTTAGAACCGGACGCCGACTTCAATGGCGCTGATCTTGAGGTGACGGTCTTTGCCGATGACGGCTGGAACGGCGGTCTGTTCTCCGCTAACGCCGGACCGGTCCGGCTCGGGGCTGGAATTGTCCGCGACAGAGCGTTCCGTTCGATCCGCCATGCGGGCGCGTTCGAACCCGATCCACGGCGCGACGCGGTTACAGCCTGCACTTTCATGGCAGCGGTTATTCCTGTGAACGACGCTCCGGTGGAAACGACTCCGATCGATGACATTATGGTCGCAGAAGACGCCGGAATGATCGAGATCGCGGATCTAAACGAAGTATTCGACGATATCGACGGCGATGAGTTGAGTTACGAATTTTCCGACGTTCCCGCGGAACTGAACCTGGAAATCGACGGCAACAACATTCTATTCTTCGAAGCGGAAGCTGATTTCAACCTGCCGGAGGGCGTGGAAATCGAAGTAACCGCTTCGGACGAAGAAGAAACCGCCGCGGACGTCTTTACGCTGGCAATAGCGCCCGCAAACGACGCTCCGAGCGTTGCTGCGGAAATCGAAGACATAACCGTCGATGAAGATTCCGGTTTTGCCGAAATCGTTGATCTGGACGAAGTATTCGTGGATATCGACGGCGACGAATTAAGCTTCGAATTATCGCAGGCGCCGGAAGAATTGAATCTGGCAATCGATGAAGAGAACGTCGTTAGCATCGATCCGGTTGAGAACTACAACCTGCCGGACGGCGTGGAAGTCACGATTACCGCTGTGGATACAGAAGATGAATCCGTGAGCGGCGCTTTCACAATAGTGATAAATCCGGTGAACGACGCTCCGTTTGTGGTTGCGGAAATCGAGGATATTGCGGTCGAGCAGGGCGGCGGTCGAGTTGAAATCGCCGATCTCGACGATATATTCGGAGACGTCGATCTGAACGACGCCGATCCGGACGAACTTGCCTTCAGCTTTGAAGGCGCGCCGGACGAGCTTAATATGGCGATCGATGACGAAAACCTGCTGTATTTCGATGCGGACCTGAATTTCGAGATTCCGGACGGGGTTGATATCACTGTGATTGCGACCGACCGGGGCGACGCCGTCGCGGAAGACGTCTTCAATCTCGAAATCTACCCGCTGCAGCACGAGTTGACGGTCGAACTGAATCGCGATTGGAACATCGTTTCGGTTAATGTCATTCCTCGCGATGAATACTGGGTTGTCGAAGAGGGTCCCGATATAGTGCGCATGACCGAACAGCTTCGAATCGACGAGCGCAATCATCATTTGATACTGATGAAAGACGAGGCGGGCCGGTTCTATCTGCCGGCATGGGGCTTCAACATGATCCCGTACTGGAATTTGGAGGACGGCTACCACATCAAAGTGGACGAGGACGTCGAGGCGACCTGGTCGGGAGCATTGATACCGGCGCAGACGGAGGTTCCGTTGAGCGAAGGCTGGAATTTCATCGCCTACTATCCGATTTACGAGCTGGATGCATTGGCGCCCGATTTCTATGTGCTTAGCCCCATCATCGATCATGTATTGATGGCAAAAGACGGCGACGGCAACTTCATGGCGCCTGCCTGGCGATTCTGCAACATGTTCCCGTGGCGGGAAGGCCAGGGCTATCAGGTCAAAGTCGATGAGGACGTAGCGCTGACATATCCTGAGGAACGAGACGAGGGCGCTCTGGCTGCAATCGAGCAAGAACGAAACGAGAACAGGCATTGGCGGGACGTTCCGCGTACGGGAACGAACATGAGTGTGTTAGCATTAGCCGATCCAGGATCTGAAATCGCAGCCGGCAGTGAAATAGCAGCTTTCAACGGAGCGGGAACGCTTATGGGTTCAGGAGTGATCGACGCCGGCGGAATGTGCGGAATAGCCGTCTGGGGCGACGATATATCGACTGAAGAAATCGAAGGCTTGCAGGAAAGCGAAGGATTTGCGCTGAAAATTTGGAACAATGCAGCACAATCGGTCGCGGATCTGGAATTGCTGCAAGTATTGCACGGAAGCGGATTGGTTTATGAGACCGATGGCTTGTCCGTTGTCGAGGTCAGCTTAAAATCGTTCATCCCGGATAATTACTATCTGTCACAAGCTTATCCAAATCCGTTTAATGCCACAACCAGGCTGGAATTCGGCTTGCCCGAAGACGCTGATGTTTCGGTCACCGTCTATGATGCATCGGGCAGGCAGGCGGCGTCGTTAGCGAATGGCAAATATCGCGCCGGTATCCATCAGGTAGAATGGCAGGCAGAAGCGTCCTCAGCCGGCATTTATTTCATTAGCTTTAAGGCGTCAGGCTGCAAAGTGATAAGAAAGGTTGTCCTGATGAAGTAAAATTCAGGATTCTAAAGCTTATCGATATAATAAAAACGCCGGTGTTTCACCGGCGTTTTTATTGTAATTCATGATCCTTATTATGATCCTTGTCCTGTTATTACTACATGCAGAAAAAGTGTCATTGCGAGTCTGCCTTTGGCAGACTAAGCAATCTGCTAACATCTT
>CAZWOY010000003.1:0-27933 GCA_964635255.1 uncultured bacterium | reverse complement strand
CTCATCAAGCGGATTCCGTGAGATGGCGACTATTTTATGCACATAGTAGTATTACGATAGTTTGAATTATTAACCGGGCGCGAAGGGTTTCCCATGCTGGGTGGCGACGCTCGCTTCATGGGCAATTACTGGGAAAAAACGTTCCATATGCAGTCAATCCAGCGAAAGCTGGAATGACAAACTGATTTGATTTCTGACAATTACTTCGTAGGAATGACAATGCTCGGATTTATTTATGGTTGTGGAATAAACTGCGCTTTCGTGAAATGAGCTTTGGAATTTTTTTAATTATTTATTCGGAAAAGCCTTGAATGTTTACCGATTATTTACTATATTAAAATTAAGTACGACTGCATATTCTGTTCATTGCAAAGATAAAAGATTGATTTTCGCGGAGAGTGTCAAATGCATAAGGCGTCAGCATTAGTTGTTTTGTTTTTTCTTTTCTTTACATCCTTTCTTTCAGCTCAGGAAGACTTCAACATTGAGGAAGTCGGGCTGCTGCACTACGATTGGGACAGTGTGCACAAAATTGTTCCGGTTGGCGATCTTGCCTGTGTTTTAACTGATCGAGACAGTTTAGCGGTTTGGGATATTTCGGGTCTGCCTGATTTTGAGGAATTTTCCCGGTTTGGTCTTCCCGGCCGTCTAACGGTAAACTTCACCCTCCCAAAGCCGGCGAACGTTCGGCTGCAGGTTATCGATACTCAAGGCTGCGTGGTGCATACTGCATTAGACGACTTTATCGCAAGCGGCGGACATAAACCGCTGTCTAAATTTGGAAAAACTGTCTGCGGGTGTTTATTATATACGGTTAGCGATTCCTTCTCAGCGCATCGTAAAGAAAGCGGCGTTAGTCAAGTAGGTCATATTTTAAAAAGGATAGTAATGCGAAACAAGGAAATATTCTTTCAGGTTGAAACGGATGATGAAGGATGTTATATAACAAAGGCTTTAGGTTATTCCATAATAACCCAAGCGGATGATCTTCCCAGTCTAGGGGAAATGATTAAAGACACTGTGTTTTGTCATTTTGAGGATGTTGAAATGCCGAAAATTATTTCATTCGGGAAGTCATGTCAGACTAACGACATTGAGAGGCGGCGAGCATCATTAATCTCCTAAGCTTTTGAAAACGTCTGAGATTCCTGCCTTGGCAGGAATGACTGCGCCGATTTTTTCGCAACAAGAAAACAAGAAAAATTAGAAAGAAGGATTCTTGGAATACGATCCGATAAAATTCAAACTTGCCAGACTGCTTGGCAGGTGTTCGCCGTTGCGCAGGCTGTTCTTCTGCGCGCTCGACCTGCTGTTCCTGCGGGCGTGGTATGTGCGCAGGGAGCTCTGGAAGCTGCGGCGGAAGCTTGGGCTGAATGCGGCTGTGCTGGACGCAGGTATGGGCTTTGGGCAATATACCGACCGGATGCTGCGGACGTTCGCGGCGCCGGACGTTTACGGGCTTGAGATCGACCGGAAGCATATTTACGGCGGCGAAAGGTATTTCAAATCGAACTATCCGAATTTGCAGATCCTGTTGGGCGACGTGCAGAAAACGCCCTTGAACCGGGAGAGATTCGATCTGATTCTGTCTGTGGATGTAATGGAACATATCGAGGACGACGTCGCGACGTTTGGCGAGTTTCACAGGATTCTCAAAAACGGCGGCTATTTCCTGATGCACACGCCGCGCGACAAAAATCAAAATAACGCCGATCGGCGCCATTCTGACGAGAACCGCTGGACGGTCGATGAGCATTTCCGCGACGGTTATTCGGATAAAGATATCCAACAGAAACTGGAATCCGCCGGATTTCGGATTGTCAAGATCGCCCGCAGCTACGGCGCTCTGGGCATGTTTGCCTGGCATTTGCTGCAGGGAATTCCCATGCGAATGCTCGGTCGAAGCTCCTGGATGATTCCGCCGGCGGCGCTGTATATATTGTTTATTTATCCCTTGGCTTTTTTTGCGATGCTGCTGGACGTCGCGGCTGGGAATCATCGCAATGGGAATGGGCTTTTGGTTTTGGCGCAGAAGAATGATTAATCTGAGAACGATTGAGTAAGTTTTGCACATTCCTTACAGATTAGTCGGCAGTTTCAAAGGCGCGCTGTTTATCGGCGGAGTCGTGGTTATATTTGTGGTCGTTCTTTATACAAACAGCATTGTGAATGGGCTGCGCGAGCATTCCCGGCGGTATGTAACGCTCAAGGTCGAACGGTTTCGCAACCTGTTCATGCAGGGCGACGAAGCGCTGGACGTCTATCTGCGCGAGATGGCTACCAAAGATTTCCCGCTGATTGTCGCCAACGCTCATCACGAACCGACGTCGTGGTCCGGGCTGCCGCGGTTGGAAGAACTGCCGGACTCGACGGCGTACAAGCGGGCGGCTAAGCTGATGAAGGAATGGGTCAGTCAGGGAAATGAACCGATACCGATTGAAATATCCGAATTCGGACTGATTCTGTATTTCTATTACGGCGATTCGGATCAGATCAGACGGTTGCGAAATCTGCCCTGGATTATGATTGCGTTAGCCGGCGTGCTTGTTTTAATCGGCTATGTCGGTTTCGTGAATATCAAAAAGAGCGAGCAGCGATTCGTCTGGGTCGGCATGGCGCGGGAAACGGCTCATCAGATGGGAACCCCGCTGACCTCGCTGATGGGGTGGGTTGAACTGCTAAGCGAGAAAGGGCGCGAAGACGATGAATTGGCGACGATTAAAAATGAGATGCAGAGCGATATCGAACGCCTCAGCACGGTCGCCGAGAGGTTCAATCGCATCGGCTCGCGTCCGCGGCCTGAAAAGCGTGAGATCTACCCGGTGGTCGAAAGCGCCGTTTCTTATATACAGCGCAGGCTGCCCCAGATTTCGACCGGCGAGGTTAAAATCGGAATCGATATGCCGCAGGATTTGACGGCTAAGATCAATCCCGATTTGTTTAGCTGGGTGATCGAGAATTTACTGCGCAACGGCGTGGAAGCGCTGCATGGAAGCGGCGGAACAATTAAGGTCAAGGGCTTTCGATACGGAAGAAAATCGATTATCGACGTCGAAGACAGTGGAGCTGGAATACAACGCTACCAGTGGAGAAACATTTTCCGACCGGGATATTCGACCAAAAAGCGCGGCTGGGGGCTGGGATTATCGCTGGCGAGGAGGATTGTCGAGGACATGCATAAGGGAAAGATATTTGTGCAGGAGTCAAAAATCGGAAAGGGAACGACGATCCGGATCGTTGTTCCGGGATAGGGAATGGGAACGCGGATGACACGGATGCAACGGATGAACGCGGATTTTGATTTAGATTCAAGCCTCTTAGTAGGGCAGGCGTCTCTGCCTGCCAGTGCGTCTCTGCCTGCCAGTGCGTCCCTGCCTGCCAGTGCGTCTCTGCCTGCCAGTGCGTCTCTGCCTGCCAGTGCGTCCCTGCAAGGATCGAGAAGGCAGGCAGGGACGCCTGCCCTACTATTTAAGTTTTTTGGAATGTTAAACTAAAGCATGGACAAAGTAGATTTCTTAATAATCGGTTCCGGCATAGCCGGGCTTTCGTTCGCATTGCGGGCGGCTGAGCATGGGTCGGTTCTGTTGATTACGAAGAAACAGGACACGGAATCGAACACTAACTACGCTCAGGGCGGCATCGCCGCCGTCACCGCCGCAGAGGACAGTTTCGAGCAGCATATCGAGGATACGCTCAAAACCGGCGGCGGATTGTCGGATCCTGAAGCGGTGAACCTTATGGTGCGCGAGGGACCGAAACGCATCGGCGAGCTGATGAAACTTGGAATCGAGTTCTCACATTTTTACAAGGACAACCGAAAAGTATTGGCTTTAGGGCGCGAAGGCGGGCATTCGAAATCGCGCATCGTACACAAAGCCGATCATACCGGCAGCGAAGTCGAGAAAACGCTCATCGACCGTTGCAAAGAAATGGATTCGATTCAAATTGAAGAACATTCGACCGCCGTCGATTTTGCGGTGGATTACGGTTCAGATGGAGCGATTTGCGCCGGCGTCTTTATCCTGACGCCTTCCGGCGAAGTGAAGCTGATCAAATCGAAAATCACGTTTTTAGCCAGCGGCGGCTGCGGTCAGGTTTACCTCCATACGACGAATCCATCGATTGCCACCGGCGATGGGATTGCAATGGCGTACCGCGCCGGAGCGAAAGTCGCGAATCTGGAGTTTATGCAGTTTCATCCGACAACGCTCTATCCGCGCACTGAACAGGCTTTCTTGATATCCGAAGCCGTCAGGGGGTTCGGCGGCAAGCTGAGGACGCGGGATGGCAAGAAATTTATGCATAAATATCATGAAATGGAGGATTTAGCGCCTCGAGACGTGGTGGCGCGCGCAATCGACAAGGAAATGAAAGTGCGCGGCAACGATTATGTTTATCTGGATATCACCGGACATAAACCGGATACTGTCAGAGAGCGATTTCCTTCCATATATAAGCATTGCCTGAACCTTAATATCGATATAACGCGCGAATGGATCCCGGTCGTGCCGGCGGCTCATTATATGTGCGGCGGCGTGGTTACGGATCTGGACGGAAAGACTACTATCCAGAACCTTTACGCGGCGGGGGAAGTCGCCTGGAGCGGGGTGCACGGCGCTAACCGCCTGGCTTCGAATTCGCTGCTGGAAGCGGTCGTTTATTCTCACAGGGCTGCAGAGGCGGCTATCAGTGAGCATAAGAATATTTCTTTTACCGACGGAAAGATTAATTATGGAATCGTATCCGACGGGAAATATAAGGAAGAAGAGTTGGTTTTGATTTCCCACGATCTTTTTCAGATCCGAAAACTGATGTGGGACTATGTCGGAATCGTCAGAAGCACCCTGCGCTTGGAACGAGCCAAACGAAGAGTGGATCTTATCAGAAGAGAAGTTGAGGATTTATACCGGAGAGCCGGTATAACGAATTCACTGATAGAGTTGAGGAATGTCGCGCAGGTTGCCGATCTCATAATCAGATCGGCGCTCAGGCGGAAAGAAAGCCGTGGATTGCACTTTACCATAGATTATCCTGAGCCGAAACCGGCTGGCAATCCTAAAAACACTTATCTGATATCTAAGGCGGGAATGAATAAGGGAAAACGTGGTTCATGAGCAGGTTCTGGGATTCGAAATGGTTGATTATTGTAGTTGCAGCTTTGGTCAGGTTGGTTTATTTAATTCAATATCAGGATTCTCCGTTTTTTAAAGCTCCGGTGTGGGATGCGGAGGAATACCGGCTTTTTGCGGCTGCATTGTCCAAGGGATCGATTCCTGAGAATTTTGCTTACCGGCCGCCGCTTTATCCGGTTTTTCTGGGAATTGTTTTTATGCTGTTCGGTCAAAACATGGTTATGCCAAGATTGATTCAGATTGCAATAGGAATCTGGAGCTGTGTTCTGGTTAAGAACATTGCGGACAAAGTCTGCGCCCCTCCAAGCGGAGCCATTGCAGGATTGCTTTGCGCCGTTTGCGGAATGATGGTTTATTATGATCTGGAACTTTTGCCCACATCGCTGTTTATTTTCCTGATGCTGCTGTTCATTTATGAACTAATCAGGCTAAGAGACTCGAATCGAACGTGGTTAAAAACAGGCGTTTACCTCGGGATGAGCGCTCTCGCCAGACCGACAAGTTTGCCATTGGCTGCGGTGGCATGGATATGGCTTTGGATTAAAAGCAGAAGCGTAAACCGGTCGATCGTATTTACATCCGGTTTAGCGTTTGTTATTGTTATTTCGTGGATTCTACATTTGGCTTTGGGATCCGGACCGGTTGCGATCTCCTCCCAGGGAGGGGTAAATTTCTATATCGGAAATCATAAAGATTCGGACGGAATAACGGCAAGTTTGCCGGAAGTTGGATCCGGCTGGGGCTGGGATACGATAGAAGATATTGCTTCGAGGAAAGAGAACCGGAAATTGAACGAATCGGAAGTCGATAATTATTATTGGCGCCAAGGATTTCGGCAAATTGCACTGGATCCATTAGGATGGTTTTCGCGTTTAATATATAAAGGAGTAAATTTCTGGAATATCAGAGAGATTTCGAGCAATCGCGATTTATATTACCATCGTAAACAGTATCCTTTAATAAACGTATTAATGTATATAAGCCTTCCGGTGACACTGCCTTTATCATTCTTAGGCATCGCATTAGGCTGGAAAAATGATCGCGTGAAGCTGTTGGCTGGAATTGTCGCGCTCTATTTCTTAATAGTAATTGCCTTTTTTGTCAATACCCGATTCCGGCATCCGGTAACTCCATTATTGTTTATTTTAGCCGGAGGGGGAGTGGTTGAAGGCTATAAGCTGATTAAACAAGAATTAAAGCTTAAAAAACTTATTATACCTTTAATAGCGTTTATTATAGGTATTATATTGCCCCATGCGGGCAAGACCAATATCAGAGAATCGAATTTAGACTATGGACTATTTACCGAAGCTCGGGTCATGGAGAAGCTGGGACGGATGGATGATGCTGAAAGACTGTACATGGAAGCTCTCGAGCAAAATCCAAATGCTCCTTATGTGAATTTTTACCTTGGCGAACTTGAGTACAGCCGGGGCAATCTGCGAGGAGCTTCCCGCTATTACAAGCGTGAGATCGAAATCCAGCCTAACTTTTCACGAGCCTGGAACAATTTAGGAGTAACCTATATAGATCTAGGAGAGACTAATGCGGCATTAAATAGTTTTAAGAAGGCGATAAGCATCGATCCGGGATTAAGTGAAGCGAGTTCGAACATTGCCAGAATATGGGCGAGACGCAGTATCGAATCTGCTCATCGCTCCGATTGGCGGAATGCGAAAGACTGCGCCTTAATGGCGTTGAAATTTGACAACGAGGATCCTCTTTATAAAACATTGTACTTTGAAGCGAAAGTGCAGTTAGGCGATACAAGCGGCGTCAGGAAGCGTTTGGAGGATATAATAAAAGAATATCCGAACTTTAAACCTGCGATTATTCTGAAGAATTCTTTGAATTGAAAAAAAAACGGGTTTGACATTTAGAGATTGGCGAATAAAAGGATTATATTAAAACACTCGAGTGAAATTGAGACGAAAGAGTGTAACTGGCAGCGATGAGTTTTTATATAAGAGTATTTCAAAAGCTAATTTGATTCAGATCGTGCAGTTTTTGCTTTGGATTTGAAAATTTTGCATATCTGAGAGATTTTCAATGGAAGATCGAATTTTGAATACAATGTTAAGGTTATGCATTTTAATGTTTAAAGAACAAAAAGAAAATGTTCGAGAAATCATTGCCGATGGTATGTATTTTGCACGTTAGATTATGATTATACAGACTTCGGCTAAGTTAAAGTAAAAAAAATGTTTGGACTTTTACGCTGGTGTTGAGAAGAACCGTAAAAGTCTTGCAATCGGTTCATAAATTATTATATTGTTACCCTATGTCACGTGTAATGGTAGCGGGACAGCAACCGGGAAACACATTTACTAGGAGGAATTCAGAGATGTTCCCAAAGTTTAAGCGTCAAGACAGCGGTTTTACGCTGATCGAAGTTTTGGTTGTGGTTGTGATCGTAGCTATTTTGGCGGCGATCTCAGTGCCGATTTACATTCAGTACGTTCAAGGCGCACGCGCATCGGATGCACAATCGACAATCGGCGCTATTTACAACTCAGTAAAGATGTATCGTCAGGACTACGGTGAAGATCCGAGTTCAGTCGAAGAACTTCAAGAACTCGAATATCTTGAGGTTGACGAAGGTACGGAAAGAGAATGGACATTCTCGCTAATCGGTTCAAACCCGATCACGCAGATCGAAGCGATTTCGACTGCTGAGATGAAGGGAGGAGCCGGACACGTTGTACTTTACGACGTCCAGACTGGTCGATTCACAGGATACGGACTGCCGACTGACGACGACATCTAATTTCGATTCTGAAGTAAAAAAGCATCGTTGACATTTAATCTGGTCGATTTTTATCGTGAAAGACTTCAACGAACTACTAAAATTTGCAGTTGAATTGAATGCATCCGATTTGCACGTTTCAACGGGCTCGGTCCCGATGGTGCGCGTGCATGGCAGGATGAAGAAGCTGAACATTGAGCCGCCGAAGGCTGAGGAGATGGAAGATAAGATTCAGGAGTTTCTATCTGAAGAACAGATGGAGAGACTCATGGAGATGAAAGAAATTGACCTCTCCCATAAGCTCGAGGATGTTTCTCGATTCCGTGTCAATGTCTATTCGCAAATTAACGGATACGGCGTTGCATTTCGGACAATTCCATCTGAAGTACTCGGATTTGAGGAACTCGGACTGCCGGAGGTACTCAAAGATTTAGCTCTTCGCGATCGTGGACTGATTTTATTTACCGGTCCGACCGGCTGCGGCAAGTCAACTTCATTAGCTGCATGTCTCGATTACATCAATGAGTACAAAGAGCTGCACATCATCACGATCGAGGATCCGATCGAGTATTATCATCATAGCAAGAACTGTCTGATGAACCAGCGCGAGCTGGGCGCTAATACTCATTCCTTTGCGAACGCGCTTCGTGCGGCGTTGCGTGAGGACCCTGATGTTATTCTCGTCGGTGAGATGCGCGATTTGGAGACGATTTCATTAGCTCTTACTGCAGCTGAAACCGGTCATTTAGTTTTCGCCACGCTGCATACTTCATCTGCAGCAAAAACGATCGACCGGATCATTGATATTTTTCCCGCGTCTCAGAAAACGCAAGTAAGATCGATGTTAGCCGAATCACTGGAAGCTGTGATTGCGCAAAAACTACTACTCATGAAAGGCGGCGTCGGTCGAATTTTGGCTGCTGAAATTATGGTGGCTAATGTTGCGGTCCGAAATCTGATTCGCGAGGACAAAATTTATCAAATTCCGTCAGTTATTCAATCTGGCGGTAAATCTGGCATGCAGTCGCTGGACCAGGATTTGCAGAGACTGATGCACAAAGGAAAAATTGATCGGGAAACCGCACACCTGGTTGCGGAGAATCCGAAACTGTTCGAGGTCGATCTAAATCAATAGCGAACTAGATCGACCTGTGACAGTCGTCTTGGTACGTGGACACAGAGCGCTTGTAGATCAGGCTCAGCAAATCATGTAAATTAGGAGGCAAAAAGATGAAATGGAAAAAGCAGGCATGGCGTCAGGACGATGGCAGCATCGATTTAATGCAGCTTTTCGTAGGATTGCTCATTATTTCGGTAGCCTCGATTGGCACATTCCAAGCTCTATTTTACGGTTACGAGCAACTTGATTACCAGATGCGATACCGTAAAGCCGTCTCGACGGCTAGATCGTATATGGAGTACTGGCAGGGTCGAGTTCATACAGATTTGAAATTCAATAATATGCAGGTCATGCATGGCAATTTAGCCAGACCTGAGACATTTTTATTGGATGAACGCGATCCAACAACCGACTACGATGATATATACTGTGAGGTAGCATACGGTCCGATTACCCCGAGGGTGCTTAATTCCGAGGAGGAAAACTACGGAAGCGACGTTAGTTACTACTATGACCTCTATGTCAGAGTAGAATGGTACGAACCCAATGACTACAATGGACCAGCGCGTAAAATCGAATTCGATGGCGCGATGGTTCCAGCAGACATGTAGTCATAGTTTGGAACGCAGCAAATGAAATCAGAAATTGTGAGGTGACAAACATGAAAAGGGTTAAAATACCAATCGCTCGGGATGATGGTTGGACTTTAATGGAAGCCGTCCTTACGATTGTCGTTATGTCGATAATGGTATTGGGGCTGACGATTGTTTTAATGGCGTTCCGCGAGCAACTCGACCGAAGTTGGTCGATCCGGGTTATGGATCAATATGGGAACGACGTTATCGAAACTCTTAGTCATGACCTAAGAAACGCTGTCGATGTCGATGTCAGGAGAGGGGTAGGCAATACGAATAAAATCGATATTAAATTCCTCGATCCTTACCACCACGACAGATTTCACGAAAAGAACTATCGCGTCGATATTCGCAACGCGAGAGTATTGGTCAACAACGATCCCATTGACAGAAGTTTTCCGCCGACTCAACCCGGTCGTGGCGAATATTATGAAATCATACGTTTCACTTTAACGCCATACGGAGTTTCGACGCCAAATCCAGCCGAACATCAGGACAGCTATCGTCGGAACGAAAACTTCATTAACGCTACCTGGGATATTCGGTTCAAGCTGAGATACAACCGGCTTGCCGTTAACGCCGGAGAGCGCAACTGGAGTTATGAGAAGGAATACCGTAACCGAGTTTACATGCGGAACATGAACTTGGTTGTTAAAGATGGTATCGTCGATTGACGATTCACAAGGGAAATTTAAAATGCTTATGCAAAGATGTTTACTGAAATTCAGGAGGAACTCATGAATTGGAAATCCGCCATTCATCGAGAGGATGGAAACATCCTTATAATGTCAGTCGTAATAATGGCGCTCCTTGTTGCTACTGGACTTGGATACATGAAATGGGCTACAGATGAAGAATGGGATTCTTCATACGAACGGGCAACGGTTCAAGCTTACTTTTTAGCGCAAAGAGGCGTCATCGAACAAGGATTGAAATACCTGAGAACCCGCGAACCCGGCGATTTGCCGCAGGGAACTACGCTTCTTCCGGGAAGAGTCGTGTTTGATGTGGGCCGGTATCTCGATACAAAATTGGTGCGTGTAGTTTCATTGGGTGAAGGAAGCGTTTTCCAGCGAACGGACACTTATGACGTCTATTCGACCGGCGAAGCGTCTTTCTACAACCATAAATCCGGCGAAAGATACGATAAATCTCATGTTAGAAGAACTGCAACCATGCGCGCGAGATTGAGATCGTTTGCCAACTACATGTACTTGACCAACCATGAAAAAACCAGATTTAACGAAGTGATCTGGTTCTGGACGCCGGATACGCTCTATGGCAGAACACACTCAAACGATTATATCGGTTTGAAATATTCGCCGCATTTCTACGGACCGGTTTCGACTTCGCAGGATCACTTCCTGGAATACCAGGCAAGCCCCCACTTTGAAATCGATCCGCAGTTTAATGTGCCGCCGGTCTATTTTCCAACGCAGGCGACTGGGGTCAGGAACAATGCCAATCCATTCGTCAGCAGCCAGAACGGCAGGATGATGACTTGGATAAGCATGCAGGGTGGAGATGGAATTAACATTTATCAGTATCCTCTGGGAACGCCCAGAAACGACTCGCTGATACTTTCTTTGAATCCACCGAACTGGCAGGCGATATTTGTCGATGGACAATGCGAGGTCGAGGGAGATCTTGCCGGCACATTAACCATCGGCAGCGCTGGAGATATGTGGCTGATCGATAATATTCGCTATGTCGGAGCCGATCGAAGAACAGGCTGGTTCGACAGCCGCGAAGGCGGCATGAACCACATGTTAGGCTTGGTTTCCGAAAGCAATATTATCATTAAAGATACCTGGGAAAACGGACGCGAGAACGGATATAACGTTGCGCGAGGCGATCATAACCGGCACTCGATTATCATTAACGCCGGTATGGTGGCGTTAGGCGAATCTTTTACGTTCGAACATCAAAACGACGAGTGGGAGCTTTATCAGGGACCGTCTCCCGATGAACGAGGATACATTTATCTGGTCGGCGCTGTAACTCAATGGCGCCGCGGGTATGTCCACCGTTCAAATCATCAGGGAACCGGCTATGGCAAGTCCTACAACTACGATTTCAGGTTCGACGTCAGACCGCCGCCGTATTATCTCGAAGCGACCGACGAAAAAGGCCATGGATTGTTCGATGTGATCTCTTGGGGAGAATTGGACGCTGGCGGAAGCTAGCGTCAAAATCGCATAAAAGATTTTATGCGATTGAACCTTGTAAAGACAACGGCTGTCGGCAAGCCTGTTGTTCTTTATTCAAACTTAGAGTTAACTGAAGCATAGAAATACAATCATATTTTCCCGGCTTGTTTCAAGCCGGGAAAATATGAGGCGGGAGCAATGTTTTTCTCAAGATTTGAAGAAGTGATGTGTAATGATTAGTCTGTATTACGTTAACAAAGTGTAATGTGAAACTAAAATTACAAAATTTGGTAAGGTTATGTTCGGTTTAAAAAGTAATCTGCGCGTTGGAATCGATATTGGAACGCACAGCATAAAAGTCGCGGCTGTCGAAAAAGTTGGGCCTCGATTCAGGGTTTCGAAATGGAAAGTGCATGAAATGTACTCCGATGGCGACCGCTACGATCCGGAAGGACCGAAGAAATCGGTTGCGGTGCCTGCTCTGATGAAGACGCTTAACGAATTAGGCGTTCAACCGCGTAAAATCAAACGTCTTGCCTCCTCGATCGGCGGTCAGCAAGTAGCTGCTAAAGAAATTACAAGCGTCATGCAGACCGAAGAGGAGATGGCTTCCAGCATTCTGCTTGAAGCAAGAAAACACATTCCCTTGGATGGGAGTGAAACGGTTGTCGATTATCAGATTCTTGGCGACGACCCAAATGAAACTGATAAAGTTCGTGTTCTACTGGTTGCAACAACCAAGAAGCTGTACGAAGGTCATCAAGATTTTCTGCGCGAGATCGAACTTAAACCGGGTATAATCGATATTGAACCGCTGGCAATGCTTAATTCGTACGTCATCAACTCGCAATTGCCGGACAATGGGGTGGTAATATTCCTCAACATCGGCGCGAAGAAGACTACATTATCCGTATTTGGCAGAAAGGACGCGTTTTTCACGCGCGATTTAAATGTTGCCGGATACAGTTTCACTTCGGAGTTGATGGCAAAGTACGGATTGGACTATCATGAAGCTGAAAAGGTTAAGAAAGAACAGGGCATGGAACCCGATCTGCCTAACAAACAATCCGGCAGTTCAGATTCTCTTTCATTAGCCGAAAAGACTACGATGGAAAAACTTGGCGATGAAATTAACAGATCTCTGAGGTATTATGTGAAAGAAACCGGGCAGAGTGTGTTTACGCATATGGCGCTTACCGGCGGGGGAGTTTTGCTGCCTGGATTGGATACCTATCTCAGCAACAAGTTCAACCTTCCTTTGGAACTATATAATCCGTTTAATCAATTAGACAGCCGCGAACCGCTTGATATGGAAAATCCATATCAGTTTGCGACTGCAGTCGGTTTAGTAATACGAGGGGATCTGTAAATGATTACCCAATTTTCAATTAATCTCAATAAAGGCGAGGATATTGCCGAACGAGAGGCAAGATGGCGCAAGCGAAGAGAAATAATTGTAATGACAATTCTCATCATCGGCGTCCTGGTGCTCTCGCTCTTGAATGTTCAGCAATACCAGACCATTGAAGACATCCTTTTAACCAAACAGCGCACGATCGATGAAATCGATCGCAAGTTAGATTCCCTGCAGAAAACCGGGAAAAATATTTCTAAAGACGACGTCCTTGCGCTTGCGAAATTAGAAAAGGAACGCGTTCTTTGGACCAAGAAATTCCTTGCTTTGGGTGAATTGCTGCCTGAGGAAATGGCGATAACTTATCTTGAATTCAAGAATAATCTGCTTTTGATCAGGTTGATATCTACTATCGATAAAGATGAAAAAGAATTTGACCGCGTGAAAGAAATTATTGACAAACTAAGAAATTCACCATTGTTTTTCCGCGATTTTTCTGAAATGCGACTGAAGGAACAGCATCAGACCGACGTCGATGAAGTGACGATTCTTTCATTTTCTATTATCTGCGAACTCGAAAAAGGTTCGAGCACACGTAGATCGCGGCGGGGAAGAAGGTAAATTCGTGGTTCTGTTTGAAACCACCTAACAAGAGTTTAATCAAATGAAACGAAATTTAGTCCTTTTACTAATATTGGTTCTGTTTGGAGGCGCTGCCTGGGGCTACTACAATTGGATATACGCAAATTATCCATCTAAAATCCGGCAGTTGGACAGAACTATACAACTTCGCGATGAAAAACTGATCAGTGCGCAGATCATTCACCAGCAGTTAGACCTGGTCGCAAAACTTATCGAAAGAAACCTGGCGCTTTCAAAGAGCGATTCGCTGGCTGAGGATGCATCGATACCGTTTATGGAATCGATTACGCAGATAATGAATGATTTAGAAATCAAACTGGTTAAGTTAGAGCCGGGTAAAAAATCAGCCCGGTTAGATTACGTCAGGACGCCGTACACATTGACCATTGAATGCAGTTTCGAGAAAGTGGGTATGTTTATCAATGAGCTTGAAAAATCCGAAAGATTGATTACTGTGGAACAATTCGAAATCGATAACGCCGTGCGCAAATCTGGCGCTCGAGCGGATAAGGTCACTGACCTGGATGCAAAGACGATGGTCATGAGGATCTCAACGTTAACCCTAATTAAACAACGATAAGGGCAGGAGGTGTCGATCCGATGAAAGGGCGTGATAAACTATTTTTCAATTTATTGTCATTTCTGCTTTTAGTTGTAATCGTACTGGTTGCAGTTAAAACGCGTGACGCAGACAAACAAATTAAGCGCTGGCAAGCCGAAATCAAACGCCGTCAGGAACGAGGCGTACAAGATCCTGTTCTGCGGGAAACGGTCGATAAGCTTGAAAGCGAACTCAGAGAGCGGTTGTCGGAAACCTTTAGTTTAGACGGCGATCCCCTCGATCTTACAAGGGTTATCAAAACCAAAAAATTCCTGAAAAAATTAGGAATGAGCGAAACAGCGGAAACTGAAAACAAAATGAGACTGTCCGCAACGGTCACTGGCGAAAAAGCGCCGTCGGCAATTATTAAGTATCGCGGCAACAGCCACATGCTTTCGGTGGGTGATAAAATCGGCGGCTATCGAGTTGCAAGTATCTCTGCTAATAAAGTAACGCTGACGCGTTCGGGAGAGACTATGAGGCTCGAAACGGAAAAAGCTCCGGATACGATTGCCGAGCTTGAAAAGATATACGGTCCTAAAGGCGTTGATTTGCCAAAGGTAACCGTTAAGAAAGTTGAAATGAAAAAAGGCAATTTTTAAAACGAATGCCTGAAGCATTTCACTTTTAAACAAGAAGTTACAAAATTCGGAAATAAATTAAACCATCATCTTAGGGTGAGGAGAACGAATGGGCGGAATGTTACTGGGTCCGAGATTTCTACAAATAATTATTATATTTGCATTAATCGCTGTACCGTTTATATCTTCGGCACAGGAAGCTGATGAAGGTACAGAAATAGAGGCGATCGAATCTTACAGCCCAGGTTTACAAACAATTGTAAGTATCGACGCTGAAGATACCTATCTTCCTACTGTGTTGTCGATATTGGCAGCGAAGAGCGGTTACAATATCGTAACCGGTCCTGGAGTGTCGAAGGAAGAAAGAATATCGATCCATCTTAAGGATACTCCGATTGAAGAAGCAATGAACCTGGTCGTACGCGCGGCAGGTTTATCCTATGAGATTGTCGGAAGTTCGTTCTTGATTGCGAATGCCGACAAGTTGAAAGAGCAGGTTGGGCTGAATTCTTATGTGATTCCGCTTCAATATGCTGAAGCTTCTGAACTGAAAGAACTTCTCGATGATTTTCAGGCTCAGATTCAGATTGATCGCAGCGGCAATAAACTGCTGATCATTACTACGCCGAAGATCATCAGCGCGATCCAGAAGGTAATTGACGAAGTCGATGAACCGGCTTTACAGATTACTTTGTCAGCACGCTTGATCGAAGTTCAGGTTGAAGATGAGGAGAGAATCGGAATTAACTGGTCGAAACTAAGCAGTTCGACGAGAGAATATTTCTTCGAAGGTTCGCTGCGACCTGGAAGCGAAGCTGCAACCGCAGTGGACGCTCTTTCCGACAGGTCGCGCCAATACAACCCATTCGAAGAATTTGAGAATATGAACTCGGTAGGAAGATTCTGGCGCAGCCAGCCGGTATATGAAGTCGCTTTGGACTGGTTGCTGAAGAACACTAACGCTGAAGTATTGACAAATACCAGCGTTGTTACCATGAACGCCAGATCTGCCGAAATCGAATTGGTCGATGTTGTGCCTTACGTTACAAGTTCGGGCGGCGTCGGCGGACAGGTTTCCGTACAGCGCGAAGAGGTCGGTATAAAGCTGAATATTACGCCTCAGGTTAACACCGATGGCTATATAACGGTTACCTTAAATCCTGAAGTGAGTTCGATCTTTGAATTTATCGGTCCTGAGCAGACAATCCCGCGGATAGTCCGCAGAGCTTCTTCGATGACGGTCAGGGTGAAGAACCACCAATCGATTATCGTAGGCGGTTTAATGGGATTGGTTGCGCATAAAACCGTGCATAAAGTTCCGTTTTTCGGCGATATTCCGTTTATCGGCGGTTTATTCCGATACAATACGGTATCATCGAGCAAAACGGATTTGATTGTTGAGGTAACGCCTCATATACTCGTGGATGAATATACACATATCAATAAATCTAAAGTGATTCAGGGAGCAGAGGAACGGTACCACCATCATCTGTTTCCTGAAAGAGAAGAGGAAAACTCTGATAATTAAACTTTAGATTTAGGAATCTTTTCCCAGAGTAGAAGAGGTTTTCCTATTATTCAGAGAAACTTAATATGGCTGATAGGATTCATTCTATCAGTCATAAGCTCTTTGACATTTAGTCAGGTTCCTAATTATGATATTAGGAAATCGCTAAGCGAACAGATCAACGCGTCCGATCTGAAAGAAGCTCCGGTATCTTTATCAGCTCTGGAAGGTCCGATTGATCCGGAAAAATACCGCCTTGGCGCCGGTGATGCGCTCGAATTTAAGGTCTGGGGAAAAATTGAAATTACCCATACATTAAAAGTCGCGCCGGATGGTTTTGTTGCGATACCGAACGTTGGCAGCTTTGAATTAGCCGGCAAGACCATCAGCGATGCAACAGGTTTTATTTCCGAAAAAGCCCGAGAAAGATTTCCAAACGGCGTTATTGAACTGAGACTTTTAGCTGTTCGAAAGATGAAAGTCGTTGTAAGCGGTTCAGTAAATTTTCCGGGCGTCTATGACCTTTTAGCTGTGGACCGTCTTTCTAAATTGATAAGCGAAGCTGGTGGATTTATCGATTTGGAAACTACAAAAGAATCCAAAGACTCGCAGCGCCAGAAAGCCAGAGATGAAAAATCCAAGGAAGAGGATGAAAAATCTAAGGAACATAAAAACATAAAACCATCAGTGCGAAGAATAAAGATAACGGATCGAGAAGGTCGGACGAGGCATGTTGATTTTCTAACCTACCTGAATACGGGAAACATCGAATGCAATCCAATCTTGAAAGACGGCGATAAAGTTCATGTTTCAGTGACAGATGTTGAGGTCAACAATCTATCCGTATTTGGCGAGGTGAAGCTCCCCGGAAAATACGAGTATGTTGAAGGCGACAGTCTTCTGGATTTGATAAATATCGCCGGAGGATTTAAAGAAAGCGCTTTGATTTCGGATATTTCGATATTGAGATTTTCCGGAGAAGATGGCGATTATGAAAGAGAAATTAAAGTTAATTACTATGATTATATCGGGCATTCCAAAGGTCCGAGACTGGAACCTGACGATAGAATCTTTGTTAGAAAGATTCCAGACTTTAGGAACAAATATCATGTGGAAGTCATCGGCGAGGTGCTTTACCCGGGAATTTATCCGATAACGCAGGATAGCACGAGATTAACCGATATCATTGCTGATTGCGGCGGATTTACCGATCGCGCTAATTTGAGAAGCGCTAAAGTGATCAGAAAATCGATTGCTGAAGTCGATGATCCGGAATTCGAACGGTTGAGTAAGATGAATGTTGCCGAAATGCGCGAAATGGAATATGAATATTATAAGACTAGATTAAGGGAAGAAGAACCAAACGTCGTCGTTGATTTTCATAAGCTATTTGTTGAAAGCGAAGAAAGCGAGGATATCATCCTTAGAAGTAAGGATGAAATAAGTATTCCGGTACAATTTCCGACCGTTAACGTTACCGGTCAGGTCAATCGGCCAGGCTTGATTCGCTGGATTCCGGGGAAAAATGTTGAATATTATATCGAAAGAGCGGGTGGTTTTTCCTGGAATGCCGAAAAAGGAAAATTAAGATTGATTAAGGCACAGACAGGTATGTGGATAAAACCGAAAAACAAAACACAAGTCGAAATTGGCGATACAATATTCGTACCTGAAAAACAAGAAATCGATTACTGGGAATTGTGGAAAGATATTATGCTGGTCGTATCGCAGGTTGCTACGGTAATTCTTGTTATACGAACAGTAAGTTAATGCACCTTAGTGAGGGTCCATCGAATCGGGATGGAAAGGTGATGATTTCATGAAACATGTACGATTACTCATGGAGGAAGGGAAAATGCAAAAGAGTTTAATACTCATCGCACTATTTCTTGCCGCTATTACAGGCGGCGTATTCTTAGGGTGCAGTGAGGACGATCCTTCAGCCGGCGTCGGACCTGGTTACGACGAAACCGCGGTCACGTCGATTGAATTAAGAGTTCCTCATACCCTTATCACCGGTCTTCCGGATGAAGCGAGGACCGAACAAATAACAGCCATTGCGCGCAATGCTGCCGGTGTTGGCGTCCCTAACGTAAAGTTGAGATTTGGTATCAGAGAGCCTGACACATACAAGGGAACCATCACAACTTCTGTTGCTGATTCCGTGACCAATGACAATGGTCAAATAACAGCAACATATTCGGTAATATTAGAGCGCAATGCCGAAGTTACGATCTTTGCCCAAGCTGGGCAGATTAGCGCTGAAAAAACTATTCAGTTGAGAGTTCGGGATAACGAAGGGATGCTTTCCATTCGTCTTGAAAAAGAAGTCTTAACTGTACCGCCAGGTCAAACTAAAACGACAAACGTAATTGCTACGCTGACCGACGAAGAAGGTCTGGCAATTCCCGGCGTTCAGATGACTTTCAGCACTAGTCCAGCAAGACTTGGCGCAGTGGATTCCGATACTGGTATGACCGATAACTCAGGAAGAGTGACTCGACGCTTTTCTTCGATCGTTAACCAGTATGGCGTTTGCACCATAACGACAAGAGTCGGAAATGACACCGAAGCTTCAGTCGATGTGGAAATCCGTCCTGTAGCTGGACCGCGTTACATTTCTATTCACGCCGACCCGCAGACGATGAAGATTGCTGAAGGGACGAATGCGCGTTCAACCATTACCGCTGTGGTAACAGACTCCACCGGCGTCGGCGTGCCATTGACGTCAGTGCTGTTTGAGTTGGAGGGACTTGGCGGCGAACCTATTTTCGGTTCGCTAACCTCGATCGATACAACTACAAACGCCGATGGCGAGATCTGGACAACCTTCAATTCACGCGGGAGATATGGCCAGCAATACGCCGTAGCTCGCGTCATCCCAAGTGATATCGAGACCGGAGACGGACAGCAATCAGCGCCGGACGCCGCTGAAAACCTCAAACTAAAACTCAGCGATGGAAGAGTCGCCGATTTCGATCGGGAAGAATTGTCAAAGAGAATTTTGATCACGGTCGAACCTTTGGCGGATGCGCCGCGTTCTATGACGATCACGGCTACGCCCGACTTGATCACGACTTCAATCGACTCAACCGCCAATTCGATTATCCGGGCGACCGTTCGAGACGAAAACCGCAATGGCATTCCAAATCTGCCGATTAATTTCAGAACAGATCTTGGAACATTGGCGCGACCGACCGTTACGGACAGCTCGGGCGTCGCTTCGGTTCAGTTTTTCGTTAGACCGTCTGCGGATATGACGCCGCCAAATGAGCGAGCCACCGCAACAATTACGGCTTCAATCCCTGGAACAGGCTGGGAAGCGTCCGCTGAAGTGGAAATACGTCCGGTCGGCGGCGAAGAAGGCACTTTGACATTAGAAACTGACCGCAGATTTATCTGGGCTGATGGCCCCGGACTTTCGACTGCGCGTTTAACCGCCATTTTAAAGGACTCCGAAGGACAAATCTTGAGCGGCGAAAACATAATATTTACTTCATCGTTCGAGTCCTCAGTCGTTGGTTCCCCGGTGATTACAGACTCCCTGGGAAGAGCGATGTCTATTTTCGACGATGCCGGAAGACCATCGATCGATCCGAATACGGGACAGCCGGATTCGGTTCTGGTGACAGCGCGTTATCAAGGTCAAGAAATGGATCTTCGCGCTACGACCCGCATTATGATTCGGGAAAGAAATCCGGTATCGACGATAAATCTGTCCGTTAATGCACGCCAATTACGGGCGAACAGCGGTGATTCAACTGCGGTGCGCGCTACGTGTTATTTCGGCGATGGATCTCCTGCAACCGAAGGAACCGAAGTAAGATTCGAGTCGATTTATGGCTCGTTTACACAATCGGTCGTAAATATTACCGGCAGGTCAGGCGCGGCTAATACCTACTATATCGCAGGGAATCAAGTAACTACCGATACGCTGATTGCATACGTCTGGACGCCAATCGATACGGCAGTCAGCAATGAAGTGCTTGTCGATCTCATTTCCGGACCGGCCGCGACTATTGTCGTGCGCGCGCAACCGACAATTCTGGTTACAAACGATCCTGAAGCGTTTTCGAACATTACGGCAACCGTTCTTGATACGTCCGGCAATCCGGTGCGTCAAGGAACGTTTGTTACATTCAGCACCGATCGCGGAACGATTACACCGTCATCGATTACCGATGAAAACGGCGACGCTATTGCCAGATTAACCCCTGGCGTTGAATCAGGCGTTGCGGTAGTAACTGCATCGACTCAGGGAAATTCTGGTCCCATCGAAGCTCAGGCAACAGTTACATTCGTTTCCGGTACGCCCAATCAGATTCAATTAACCGCTGATCCACTTGAAATTCAGGTTGCCGGAACTGGCGGCAATTCTACATCGACGTTGCGAGCGACCGTCCGAGACCCGAACGGGAACCTGGTTGAACATCCGGTATCCGTTGTATTCGGATTGATTAACGAACCCGCTCATCCTGAAGGTTGTTCATTCGGACAATTCTTTGAACAGACCTTTGTTTCGAGGACTTCGAACGGCGTTGCAGTGGCTTCGCTGAACGCAGGCACCCAAATCGGCGGTAAATTAATTAGAGCCTACACCTGGCCTGACTCAGCGAATGAACCGGATCATACGGTTCAAGTTATCCTTTCGACGGTAGCCGTCGTTTCAGGTCCGCCATTCCAGTTGGATATCGACGTCAATGACGACGGCGAAGACGCCGGCGGCGGCGCTTGGGGAGTCGAAGTATCTGCGCGTGTTTGGGATATTCACAGAAATCCGGTTGCCGACCGAATTCCGGTCGTCTTTACGGTCGATCCCGAAATTGCGAATATTTCACCGGGACATACCGGTAACGAAGGTCAAGCCGGAGCGCCGGTCAAAGGTCTGGCGTACGCTCAGATGCATTATAACAGCGTAAACACTTTCGACCCGATCACGATCTCTGCAGAAGTGCAAACTGAACAGGGACAGATTCAAGGATCGCGCGAGCATATCCTGCCAATGCAGGAAGGCGAACTTGAACTGAACGTCGATCCGGGCAACTGGATGTTTAACGAAGAAAATCCGGACGCTGTTATCCGCTGCTGGGTCGTTCTTAAGGATGGCCACCAGATTCTGATTAACAATGCGCCGATATTGTTTACGTCTAATCGTTCGCGATTCAGTTGGAGGGACTTCTCAAACGACGAATATATCGAGTTCTTCCCTGAACCTGCGCGCAAATTCACCGGCGTAATTGACAGACAAAACAACGAAGAACCCGGACAAGCAACAGTTTATCTGCTTGCTGAAGAAGGCGACATATTCCTCGATCCGTTCACATTGGAGGTAACCGTACAGATTAATGCTGCAGTGGAAGGTTACGACGATGTACAAGCTGATCCTGGATTTATTTTCTTCACAAGACCAGGCTAAACCTGAACGGGCTAAGCGATATATTGCATGGGGCGCGACTGTTCGCGCCCCAGTATTTAAATCAAAATAAATAATACATTTGCATTGTATTTAACAATATTCATTAATCTAAAGGCAAATGACAGGATTGTCGTAGATTAATAAATAACGCAACAAACAGGCGAATATTTCATTCGTCAAATCGAAAGAAAAGTTAAAAGGTTTAAAGGGATTTTCCCATAGTTTTACTTTCAAGCACAGGATCTAATGGAAGCAAGTAAGAATATATCTCCTTTTTCGAAAATTGGCGAGATACTTTTAGCGCAGGGAGTCATATCTGAGGACAACTTAGAAAAAACTCTGAGTGAGCAAAAATACTCTGATGAGAAAGTTGGCAATCTTCTCATAAAGTTAGGATTTGCAGTTGAAGAGCAAGTTTATTCAGCTTTAGCTCACCAGGGCAGCATTACATTTATTGATAACGAAAAACTGCTCGAAGCCAAAGAGGAAGTTGTAAAGATAATTCCTGAAGCCTTCGCACGTGAAAACACACTGATTGCGCATGGATTTGACAGCGATGGCAATTTGATAGTCGCAATGGAAGATCCGGAAGATATCATTGCTATAGATAATCTTGAAAAATTAACCAATCAGAGCGTTACCGGCGCAATGGCTACGCCCTCCGGGATTAAAGCCGCTATCGACCAGCTTTACGTAAGGATTCGGAAAGCAAGCGAAGTTGATAATGTGATCGACAACCTTCAGATTTTCGTCGAATCCGACGATGATGAAGAGGGCATGGTCGATATGACTAAAGTGGATACCGATTTAGAAGACGCTCCGGTCGTTAAGTTAGTTAATCTGATTATTGCCGACGCCCTCAAGGAACGCGCTACGGATATCCACGTTGAAATGCATGACGACTTCGTATCCGTAAGATACAGAATCGACGGCGTGCTGCAGCAGGTAATGACGCCGCCGACATCGTCCCATCCCGGCATCGTTTCGCGCATCAAGATTATCTCCAAATTGAATATCGCTGAAAAACGACTTCCTCAGGACGGACGATTCGGGATTAAGACTCCGGACAAAGAGGTGGACGTTCGCGTATCTATCCTGCCAACCGTAAACGGCGAGAAGATCGTGATGCGTTTGCTGGACAAGTCCGCATTCAGCAGATCTCTCAGCCAGCTCGGTTTCGACGCGGATATGTTTAAGATTTTCAAGCGGAACATTATTCAGCCTTATGGTATGATTATCGTATCCGGTCCTACCGGTTCCGGTAAATCGACCACATTATACGCATCACTCAACGAAATTAAGTCCGGCGAAGATAATATTACAACTGTCGAGGATCCTGTCGAATATCACTCCGAAGGAATTAATCAGGTTCAGGTAAAGCCTAAAATCGGATTGACTTTCTCGGCGGCGTTAAGATCGATTCTTCGTCAAGACCCTGATAAACTGCTGATTGGTGAGATTCGTGACGGCGAAACTGCCGACATCGCGATTAAGTTCAGTCTGACCGGACATATCGTGTTTACGACTTTGCACGCGAACGACGCGCCTTCGACGATTACACGCTTGATCGATATCGGCGTACCCCCGTTCCTAGTGGGCAGTTCGATATTGCTGGTTATGGCTCAGCGTCTTGTAAGGAAGATTTGTCCGAAGTGCAAGGAAGAATACCAACCTGATAAGACTGAATTAGCGATGTTGAACATGACAGACGAAGAGTTGGAAAGGTACAAAGACATTAAGTTTTACCAAGGCAAAGGATGTATCAATTGCCGGAACACCGGCTATTTTGATAGAACCGGCATTTTCGAGTTGATGGAGGTAAAAGGCAATATCCGAAGGCTGATTTTCGATAACGCTAATCAGGAAGAAATAAAGGACGAAGCCATCAACCGCGGCATGATTACGCTGCGCGAAGCCGCGCTTAGGAAAATTGCAAACGGCGTTACAACCGTTCGCGAAGTGCTTCGTGTTACTGTGCAGGAGTATGAGGAATGAGGCGCCTCGTAAACATAATCTTAAAAGGGAAATAGTATGCCCCAGTTCCAATATGTCGTAACAGACGCAAAAGGAATTCGAAGGGAAGACCGTATTCGAGCCGCTAATCTCGATACGGCAATGCAAAACCTCACTAAAAAGGGTTTTAAGGTTGTCTCGCTCCGTGAAGTGAGATCAGCCATGGGTGAAGCGGCAATGCCCCCGGTTTGGGAGCAGGTGCAGGTTTCGATGGAGAAGTTCAAAAACCATGTTCCGTTAAACACCCTGGTTTTCTTTACGAGGCAGTTGTCAACCATGTTTTCAGCAGGTTTGACAATTGAAAAGGCGATCAGCAACCTTATGGTTGAGGAGAAAAACCCGCGTTTCAGAAAGGTACTGGCGCGAGTTGCGAATAACTTGAAAAAGGGTAAAGGTTTATCGGACGCTATGGCTGAAGAACCGGGCGTTTTCGATGGATTGTATGTAGCATTGGTGCATGCCGGTGAAATTTCCGGTTCGTTGCATGTAATTCTTGAAGAACTTTCGGACTATCTGGAGGTAATGGCGGATACGCAGCGGAAGGTTATCTCAGCGCTGTCCTATCCGACTTTCGTGCTTATTTTTATGTCCGCGATTGTCGCCGGTTTGCTATTGTTCGTAGTACCTCAGTTTGCTGAGATTTACGCTAAGTTCGGAGCGAGGCTGCCCGGACCGACACGCGCTCTGGTTGGACTTTCACAGATGATCAGCCGTAATTTCGCGCCCTTCTCGATCGGACTGGTTGCACTAATAGTTGTAAGCTGGTTTATGTCGATGACCGAAAAAGGCGGTATGGTGTTCGATACGATGAAGCTCCATTTCCCGGTATTTGGCGCGCTGGTCAGGAACTCGATTATGAACAAGTTCGCCAAGACATTCGGTATCCTTTTAGGCAGCGGCGTCCCGGTTCTCGAGAGCCTCGGACACGTACAGCGAGTTGTCAGGAACCGCGTGTTGGTGAAAGCGCTTGAGACTTCGAAGATGCTGATCAAGGACGGATTTGCGATTTCGGTGGCGTTAAAGAAAACCGATGCTTTCCCGCCGACATTGATTCAGTTGATTGCGACCGGCGAGGAGACGGGCGAGATGGACCGTCTGCTCGACAAAGCCGCCTACTTCTACGCCAAACAGGTGGACGCTACAGTCGAACGCCTGACCTCGCTGATCGAGCCGATGATGATCGTATCCATTGGCGCGGTAGTGGTGTCGATTATCGTAACCATTTACCTCCCGATCTTTAAGTTAGGAATGGCGATCCAGCGAGGACTGTAGAAAGACTGGAAACGATTGTTTCTATAGATTGAAAGTATAAACGCGAGCTTCCCATTTGCGGGGGCTCGCGTTTTTTTATACTTACTGCGCCGGTTCAGGCTGCGCGAAAATATTTTTAGCAAACACAATGAAATTTGTTATATCGCTGGTCAAAGCGAACAAATTCGACTCGATTCGGAACTGCGAAGTTTGCAGTGTTCCTTGGCAGTGTTCCTTGGCAGTGTGCCTTGGGCAGCTTGCTGCCCAAGTTTAAACTCATAGCGTTTCCTATTTCCTGAGCGTTCGTAGTATAAACCTGCCCAGCAAGCTGGGCAGGGCACACATAAACGTACACATAAACGTACACATAAACGTACACATAAACGTACACATAAACCCACACATAAACCCACACATAAACCCACACATAAACCCACACATAAACCCACCATAAACGCTAACTTCTTTATCGCTTTTAAGACAGCATCTTCCGCTATGGCAGATAAACCAATTTAACTTTCTGCCTTTGCCCGTCACTTTCGACAATCGCGAAATAAATCCCAGCCGTCCCAAAAACGTTGCCGTTTAACTCTATCCTGATTTTAAACCGTTCATCAAAAATCTTCCGTCCCTTAAGATCGAACAAAGTTAATCGAGCCGCCGCCATTACATCATTATAACATTCCACCACCACAACACTATTGAACGGATTGGGCGAAGCCGTAACTTTCAATTCACCCGGCAGTTGTTCTTCGTCATCCGTAACCTCAAGCCCATGCGACCGGTAAAACGCTCCCATATCCGCTCTTGAACTGTCGGGATCGCGGGGGCTTGCGGGGTCGCCGGCGTCGATGCAGGGGGAATCGGGACGCAAGTGGAGACGGTCTTCGCGGGAATCGATCAGGCGCGGATCCTCGCTAATCGAACCTTCGCCGGGAGCGCAATCGACGTAGTCATCGCCGCCGTTATTCCAAACGCAGTTGTAGGACAGCGTTGGCTCTTCGTAATGATGGTTCACGATTCCGTCGCGGTTGGCGGTTATGATGTTGTTTTTTAGTGTCAGATTCCGGAAACTCCGGATTAGAATTCCAGCTCGGTTCGCTCCAGCGATGGTGTTGTTTGCTATCATGCCGTTTCTGACAGCGCCGCTGACAACCATTCCCTCTTCAAAGACGCTGCGCGTGAGATACAGATCGCTCCAGCTTGCAGCAGTCAGCCTTCCTTTAAACCAGTTCGAGTCGGCTTCGACATATCCGGTTAAATCAGCGGACTCAACAAGCAGGCAATGGCTGATAAGCAGCGAATCAGCGTTGGATTCAAGCATAACTCCGCGACCGAAGTTTACATGGTTCAGCCGGCAGCCGCCGCTGGCGCCGCGGTCGAAGCGTATGACGGAACGCCCGTTTATGACTTCGATTTCTATCGGATAATTTTCTTCTCCGATAAATTCGATCCCGCCGGTTGCCGTCAAAGCCCGAGCACCATCAAGCCGCAGCTTTGCGCCGGAATAGACGGTTAAATTATCGACAGTGGCGTTGCGTATAGTGTATTCGCGACCGGGATGCAGCGCAAGGTCTTGGTAGCGCCCTTCGACGATCGGGTACTCGCCAGGACCGAATCCCGGCGGTCCGTTGCGCTGGAATCGAAAATCATAGTTAAAGGCTTTTCCATAGCCGGTTCCCTGGTGGTTCGAACTATGCAAAAATCCCTTCCTTCTTTGCGCTATTGAACCTACAAGGTAAATATAGCCCCGCTCATCAGGAACTGGACCTTGATACAAATCCCAATCCTCATTCTGATGTTCAAAAGTGAATGAACCGCCTAAAGATATTAGACCGGCGTTAATTATTATCGAATGCCGGTTTTGGTCGCCTCTCGCAACGTTATAACCGTTTTCGCGTCCGTTCTCCCAAGTGTTTTTAATGATAATATCGTTTTCGGCAACTAAACCGAGCATGTGCCTCATCCCGCCTTCTCGACTGTCGAACCATCCGGTTCTTCTGTTTGCTCCAGCGTAGAGGACATTATCAATCAGATAAATATCTTGTGTGCAGTAAATGGTAAGGATACCTCGCAAAACGCCTTCGACTTCGCAGTATCCATCAACGTACAGAATTCCCCGATCGAATGGATTAAGCCAAAAACTCATTATCAGACTGTCGTTACGGGGTTCGCCGCGCGGATAGGCGAAAATATTAACTCTATTGCCGCCTCCCATTTCAATCCAGTACATTAAAAAGCTTGCATTTTCCCCTCTTCGCGGTTCAATCCTCCAATCTGCCATTTCTATGATATGCGGATACGATTCAGGCAATTCGAGGCGAGGCGCGTTAAAAATCGGTTCATGCTCAAAGTGCGGCGACGCCTGATACTCGATAAAATGATCTTGTGAGGTAATTACCTGACCGTAAAAATGCGGGCTAAATTTAATCGGAATATAGTCATTTGATCTCACCACGCCGTACATCGTATCGGGCGACCAAAACCAAACAAACTGATTAAAAATTGTACGCTCGAAATCCGTGAAGTACATATATTGCATTACCGGATGACCGGAACCGATCTGAACCGTTAGTCCGATGAGAATTACAATCAATATTAAAACTGTCCTTTTCATGTCGTCCTCTTGTTTTCATGGATCCCCCCTGTATCCTCCCTTAGAAAGGAAGGAGGATTACGATTACATAGAGTATGGTATGTACAAACCCCAGTGTATTTTGTTCAACTTTTTGTTTACCTGTGTGTCTTGGGCAGCTTGCTGCCCAAGTTTAAATTTTTGGCGTTT
>CAZWOY010000002.1:0-30634 GCA_964635255.1 uncultured bacterium | reverse complement strand
GTAGGGCAGGCGTCCCTGCCTGCCAGTGCGATCCTGCCTGCCAGTGCGATCCTGCAATGACCGAGAAGGCAGGCAGGGACGCCTGCCCTACTATTAGAGTTTTATTTTCATAGGCCTTGAATCTGATAAAAGCGTTCAATAAAAGTTACATCTAGTCACTGTCGTTGAAAACTCTAATATCTTGCGGTTTAAATGAGATTGCTAATGGTAGAAAAGATTTTAACGCAGGAAACTGATTAATTGTCGTCGGGATCTTTATCGTCGAACAAAATCCTGATAGATTTGTTCTTATCCTCAAGGTATTCTTCTGAGAATATAATGCGTGGAAATGGCGGTTGTTCGCTTTCGTAATTTTTAAACCGGTTCTGCGCGGTCTTTTCTTCGACGGTTTCTTCCTGGTGTAATTCGGACGGCCGGTTTATGCCTTTAAGTTGAGTGGATTCAGGTTCAGAGGATGGGTCTCTTTCTTCCGGGAAACTGTCCGCACTTGTTTCTGGGGCTTCAGTTTCATGTTGAACGCTAAAATTATCGCTATCGGATTCATCGAATGCAGAAGCTTTGTCTTCTTTTCTGATCAAGCTATCCATTGTGTTCCCTTTGTTTAAACCCAGGTAAATAAACCGGCTTACGGTTGCCGCGCCGATGACGATAAAAATCCAGCCTAAATACTTATAACTGCGTCTTTGGCGAAGATCTTTAAAAAAATCCGAAGCCGGCTTTTTTCTTGCGCAATTCGATCTTGGTTCGAGAACCAGTATCTCAGCGGCATTGCAAGCAACCGGCAATGTTGGAATATCGGATGTATGATCTCCATAAAGGGCTTTGTTTACAGCTTTATTCCGAATTACGGAAAAGACCGGCGTCTCAGAATGACCGATTATCGGCTGTGAAAGCGCTTTTACCGGCAGGAGAACTATTACCGATGCGATAGCGAATAATGCGCACAATCCGGAAAATATCGATTCAGATTGTAAATTCCTCACTGAAAACAGTTTTTTTTTACGCGCCGCACAAAAATCTAATGACCCTTGCTTTGTTTTCCAACATTTGAAACCTATCGATGTCTAACAGATAAATATAATATCTAAATTTGAAAATCAATGGTAAATGCAGAATCTATAAAATCTAAAAAAATTAAATAGATATGCAAAAAAGATTACTGGGAAAATAACGTTCCATACGCAGTCATTAAAATTTACAATTTACCTGAATCGGTTTAAAATGCCTCTAAAACTTCAGTTAACAGGATAACTCTTTTCACGTCAGGATTCTCGTCGATATAGTATCCGGCAACGAACAGCAGATCCGTACGAATTTTGAAATGTTCTTTAGCTTCGTAGCATTTTTGGACGACTTCCAATTCTTCAGGAGATAACTGCCGCGGGTAATTCATGTTCTGCGGGGCTTTGCGGTAGGTCAGGACTTCGTTGTCGAAAATTGACAAGACGGCGGGGCGAAATCGGATCCGCTTTCTCGCTATAACCTCCCAGGAAGCGTGTGGGAAGCGAACTTTTAGTTCAGGCAGATCCAGTTCCGCAGACAAAGGTTCGAATTCAGCGCGCGGCAGCATCAGCTCCGTCGCTAATTCATCGGCTTCGAATTCATTCTCTTGCGCAATCGATTTTGTCGAGGGATGATTTAAAAGAATATGAGCCAATTCATGGCAGAAGCGCCAATTCATTCTCGGCGGATAAAGATCCGGATCCACGAATATGGTTCGGCCCATGACAAAGGCGTCCACATCCTCGATCTTTTTATAGACAACCTCGACGTTATGTTTTCGAGCCAGAGCCTCGATAAAGCTTTCTTCAAAGTTTACTTTTTCGATCTTCTATAATCCAGCAGCGCATCTATGAAGAATTGTTTTGACGGTTTAAACGGTCCTTTGAGCCGGATGCTTTTCAGCAGTTCGATTTCTTCTTCGGTCGGATTAATCAACAGCAATTCCTTTTCGGACCCGAGAAGTTCTTTGAGTCCGGGATAAATTTCAAACTCGGTTTCGGATTCATAAACGTAGTTGCGAGCCTTTTCATCCGTAAGCAGATCCGAGATTGACATTCCGAGACTGCGGGCAATCTTAACGACGACGTCGAAAGTCGGCGAGGATTTGCCATTTTCAATCATACTTAAATAAGTGCGATTGACGCCGGCGCGTTTAGCCAGATCGACCTGCGAAACGCGCTTTTCTTTACGTTTCTGCAGAATAATTTCGCCGATCTGCCGCGTATTTTTAAGCGAAGCCATTAAAAACCGGGTTTTACTGTGAATTGCCCATTGTAAAAACACAATAGTTATTTTTTTAGTTAAATGCAATATAAATATCTGCATAAATGTTAAATCGCAGCGCAATTATCATAGTCGTTCTTATAAATCGATAGTTAGCGAATTATTTTAAAAATTGACCGAAAACGTTGACAAATATACTAGTATTATATATATTTATCCGTTCCATTTGAATGGAAACCAAAAAACGAAAAGTAACAAGAAGTTTTTTTTTGCATAAAATGCGCACAAGAGCGATAATCCAGGCAAGAATGTCGAGCCGTCGATTGCGGGGCAAGTCATTGATGCCAATTGCCGGCAAACCGTCGCTGTACCGTGTAATTGAACGTGTGAAAGCGATGGATTTTGTGGATGAGATTGTGGTGGCGACGTCGGACCAATCGGATGATGATCCGATTGCAGCCTATGCAGAATCCTTGGGTGTCGGTGTTTACCGAGGCGATCAAAAAGACGTTTTATTGCGCTTTAAAAATGCTGTTGCAGATTTAGAAGCCGAAGACTGTCTAATGAGGATTACGGCTGATAATCTGCTATATGATCCTATCAGATCCAAAAGAGTTTTTCAGGAATTTAGGAATGACGATTGGGATTATGTACATATTGACGGTTTATCGCATGTTGCGCCTGAATTTTTAAAAGTGCGCGCAATACGCGAAGCTGAAGAATCGACCCACGATCCCGCCGACAGAGAACACGTTACTCCATATTTACGAAAAAATCAAACTAAATTCAAGATAAAGACTCTCCCGCCGGACTTTGCTGGTTTAAGACCTCAATTTGACAAATATCTAACCCTAGATACTCAGGATGATTTTGACAGGCTTGAGAAATTATACAAAGAATTGGAGGGCGAAAGTAATTTTTTTTCACTTGACGATTGCTATCATTGGCTTGAGAAAAAATATGGAGTGTTAATTGTTCATCCGCCTCAACCAGGTGAAAAGCGAGTAAGATTAGCAGGAAGAGAAATTGGAGACGGTTGTCCAACATTTATAGTTGCTGAAATTGGTCAAAACCACAATGGCGATATGGATATGGCAAAAAAACTAATTCGCATGGCTGCTCGTTGTGGCGTGGACGCGGTTAAATTCCAGAAACGAGATATAAAATACGAACTGACCGATGAGGCATATAACAAGATATACGATAATCCAAATTCCTTTGGGCATACTTATGGAGAACACCGGGAATTCTTAGAGTTATCGGATGACCAACATCGAGAACTGCGGGAATATACGTTAAGTCACGATTTAACTTATATTTGTACTGCATGTGATCAACCTTCAGTCGAATCGATGGAGCGAATTGGCAATCCTATTTATAAAATTGCTTCCCGAGATGCTACTAATACGCCATTATTGAAAATTATTGCTCAAACTGGCAAACCTGTAATATTATCTACCGGTATGGTTGGAATGAAAGAAATCCATGAAGCTATCGAAACGCTTGGCAATAGCGCTAAATCAGTAATGCTGATGCAATGTATCTCGCAATATCCTGCAGATATTTATCGTGTAAATCTGAAAGCGATTAAAACATTGCGAAATGAATTTAATCTTTTGACAGGCTTTTCCGACCACACAATAGGTATTGCTGCTTCCATTGCGGCGGTAGTTATGGGCGCTTGCATAATTGAAAAGCATATTACCCTGTCCAGAGCTCTGAAAGGAACCGACCATGCAGTATCAATAGAAGAAAAAGACTTGAAACAGATGGTAGAATACATCCGTCAGGTTGAGCTTTCTATAGGAAATGGAGAAAAGAAAATAGATCCTGCAGTTATTGCGGCAAGGAATAAACTCGCCCGCAGTTTAACTAACAGCGTTCAAATTCCAGCAGGAACAATTCTGGCGGAGGACATGCTGGTGCTGAAAAGTCCAGGTCATGGTTTAATGTGGAACGAAAAGGAAATAATCGTTGGAAAAAAAGCCGCTAAAGATATTCCAATACATTCCACGCTTAAAGTCAGCGATTTCGAATGATTCCCGAAAAAAGCGCTATCCGTGGAATTATATTCGATATGGGAGATATTCTCTACGATGCAAGTATTTGGCGGAAATGGCTCTGTGGAAAACTCAATGAACATTCGATAGTTGTAGATTATACAGGATTCATTCAGAAGTGGGAAGAGTTGCTTATCGATGTTTATGAAGGGAAAGCCAATTATTGGAACCGTTTTACAGATCTACTCGATTATTATGGATTGCCTAAGCGTGAACAGGAGAAACTAATTCCTCTGGCTAAACAAAAAGCCTTAGACGTCCAGAAAGAAAGACGCTTGTTCGAGGGAGTCCAAGATACTTTGAAAACATTGAAAACCAAAGCCAAACTCGCCGTACTTTCCGACAATGAAAGCGGCGAACTCAAAGTGCGATCGATCCTTAATGATCTGGATATAGAAGATTATTTTGCCAGCGTTGTTACGTCTGCCGATATCGGTTTTGCAAAACCAAATCCCGAAGCTTACAAAATTACTGCAGGCAAGTTGGGTTTGCTCTTAGAAAATTGCGCTTTTGTCGGACACGACGTCGATGAACTGGAGGGAGCTATTGATGCTGGACTATTTGCAATCGCATATAATGCCGAAAATGATGTACCGGCTCATAAAAAGATAGAACATTTCTCAGAATTACTAAATTTGGTAGTTTGAATCTATGAATCAAGATTCAAAGTGGATTCTCATCGTTGGTTTTGGATCTATCGGTAAACGCCATTATAACAACCTACTAAAATTAGGCTGGCGCGATATCGGATTAGTGCGAACCCATCGTAATCGTCCCTCTTCCTTTCAAACGCCTGAAAATACTAAAATTTATCATTCTTTAGAGAGCGCGCTTGAGGATAAGCCATTTATCGTTATCGTTGCAAATCCAACATCGTTGCATTATGAAACAACTTTACAGTCGCTTGAATCAGGGGCTAAAGTCATTCTTGAAAAACCGGTTGCCGCGAATTTAGAGCATGCCCAAGAGCTTTTAGATTGCACTAAACGCCTTGACGGACTATGTTCGGTTGCTTATAATTTTAGATATCATCCTCTGTATGCAAAAGCTCGCGAGTGGGTTTTGGAAAACAGAATCGGGAGAATTTTTTATGCTCATACCTGGCAGTCCGGCTATCTTCCCGATTGGCATCCTTGGGAAGATTACCGTAGTGGATATGCAGCTAGAGCGGATCTAGGCGGTGGAGTCGTAAAAACGCTTGACCATGATTTGGATTTTCTGCACTGGACTTTCGGCAAACCGCTTGACGTCATGGCGAACGCGGACAAACTTTCAAACCTTGATTTAGATGTGGAAGATACGGCTGATATGCTTTTCAGGTTTTCTGACGGAATCAACGCCCACGCACATGTTTCATTTGCACGATGGGATCCGGCGCGCGGTCTTTCGGTCGTCGGTGAAAACGGCAGTATTATCATGCATTTTTTTAAGGGAGATTTAATTTTGAAAAATACAGATAAAACATCGCTTAAGTTCAGTTTACCGCCAAAATACGATTTAAACGATACATATTTGAACATGCTTAAATATGCGATTGAAGGATTCAATCATAAGCAGCCATTTGCGCAAGTACCTTTAGAAAATGGTTTCGAAGCATTGAATATGGCAATTAACGCCTTAAATTCAAGCGCTAAAGGTTCGAGAATTCAGAATTATCGGGAGGGTAAAAACTAAATGGGCAAAATTGAAGAGCTTTACCGGCTCGATGGTAAAAATGCCTTAGTATCCGGTGGAGCCGGTTTGATTGGAGCTAAACTCTGCGAAATTCTTGCTGAGGCGGGAGCAAAAATATTCTTAGTCGATAATAATTGCGACCTGGCGCAACAAGAGGCGAATAAGATTCGGAATAATTCAGGTGGATTTGTTGAACCGTACTGTATTGATATCACGAATGAAAAAGAAGTAAGAGATTTAAAAAACGAAATAATAAATAAGCACAAAAAATGTGATATCCTAATTAATTCAGCGCATTACAAAGGCGGAAAATTCTTCGCGGAACTGTCTGACTATCCATTCGAGACCTGGAAGGAAGTCATCGATGTTAATTTAAACGGCGCTTTTCTGATGTGCCGCGAATTCGGTTCGGCTATGTATAAAGGTAGCGGCGGCGTTATCGTGAACGTTTCTTCCACCTATGGCATAGTAAGTCCGGATCCGCGCGTTTACGGCAAAAGCGGCATCAACTCGCCTATCGCCTATGCTGCAACCAAAAGCGCTCTGTTCAACATGACGAGGTACATTGCAATTCATTGGAGACCAAAAGTCCGCGCGAATATATTGGCTCCGGGGGGCGTTGAAGCCAATCAGGATTCAGAATTTATTAGAGAGTACAATTTCAGGACGCCGCTGGGACGCATGGCGAATCGAGACGATTATCAAGGAGCGATCCTGTTCATGTGTTCGGATGCTTCGGCTTATATGACCGGAGCTACTGTGACCGTCGATGGCGGTTGGACGGCTTGGTAGGAATGGAGAAATCTATGAATAAAAAACTACCTAAAGTAAAAAATCTTCACTGGAAAGATAAAATCAGATTTGTCTTCATTCCAACTTTAGTGCGTTTTCAGCGATTATTTGGTAAATCATGGAATTCATTGGTCGAAAAATACGCACTCGAAGCTTTTCTGACCCACTTCAAGTCAATTCGATGGCAAGACCAAATTGCACAGGCGTCCAAACCTCTTGATATTGTCTTCTTGACGATGGATAGTAGTAAAACGAAATATGAAGCGGTTATCGGGTTGGCTTTAAGAGCCAGAGGACACAATGTCAAATTCATTATTTGCGATCAATCCTTGCCGCTATGCTTTGTAAAGGCGGCATATTCCGAAGATAAATGGTCAAGATCATGCGCAAGATGTTATAAAATGGGTTTAGAGATCTTAGGTTATTTCAATTTCGAAATTATTCCTGTTTCTGACATTAGTTCTGTGAACAAAGAATATAACTCAAGATGGAATGAGTTTGTAGAATCGTCGCTTCTAAGGCATTTTAAAGTTGGCGTTTTGGATTATACGCAACCAATCGTAAAAGAACGCCTACAGCTTGAGCAACAAAGCGCGATGATCTCAGAAGCGGTTGGGAATGAAATAATTAAAATGAATCCTGACCGTGTATTGATGAGTCATGGCATTTACACAACTTGGGGACCGCAATTACAACTTATAAACGAGGCGAAAATACCTACACTTGTGTATAATAGAGGAAGAAAAAAAAATACCATGATTTTTAACTGGAATAGCAGAAATTGGAACGTAGAAAAAGAATGGATGAATGTTAAAGAAAAACCTCTATCAGACAAGCAAAACATTAAACTTGACGAATACCTAAACTCAAGAAGATCACATGTTAGAGACACAATGGTTTATAATTTCGGTGAGCCAGAATCTCGCGACAGCACACTAAAGCGATTCGATTTAGATCCGAATAAACCTATTTATACCCTATTCACAAACGTCTTATGGGACGCGGCAAGCGCTAAACGTGAGATTGCTTTTAAAGATCCAATTGATTGGGTATATCAGAATATCGAGTGGTTCGGAAAACATCCTGAAAAACAATTAATAATTAAAATCCATCCATCCGAAGTAGTAATTGGCACTAAACAACCGTTTAAATCTGTAATAGACACAAAATTCAAATCGATTCCGCCTAATGTTAGGATAATCGAACCAAAGGAAATTGTTAACAGTTGGTCTATTTTAGACATAACGAACTTAGTTTTAGTTCATACAAGTACTGTGGGCATGGAAGCGGCAATCGAAGGGATTCCATGTGCAGTGGTATCGAAAACACATTACCGAGGTAAAGGCTTCACAGTGGATATTAGTTCTGCTGTCGAATATTTTAAGTTGTTAGGTAACTTCGATGTGAGAAAATATAATAGCGATATAATAAAAGAATACGCTCGTCGATATGCCTATTTGCTATTTGAAAGGTATCAGATACCGGTTCCTTTTCTCAAATCAAAGGGCGGCAATGTTGCGTATTTATATAACTTCAATAATATTATTGAGTTAATGACTCAAGATTCTATGAAACGAATCATAGATGCAATTGAAAATAAGAAGGAAATTTTCCTTCCTGCTTAAATCCATTTAAACAATATCGCTTTATTTTTCACGAAATGGGAACAAATCGCTCAATTGGCATTATAGGTATTCTTAATATAATAGGAGGTTTCGTCGGATTAGCGAACACAATAGTAACAGCCTATTATTTTGGAACATCCCGACAATTAGAAGTGTATTTTGCTGCAGTTCAATTAGAGCAGTTATTGCTCAGCCTTACGCAAGGTGGACAATTAGTCGAGATTTACCTGCCAATTTATTTGCAACTTAAAATAAATAAAAGCATAGAATTCGCACACCGTACTTTTTCTGTTATTCTCAATTGGTTAATGTTGATTTTTATTCTAATTTCAATCGGTTTATGGTTCGGAGCTTATTATATCTTCCAACTTTTAGTTCCCGGATTTGAAACTACCGACCATATCCTTGGAATGTGGATGTTTCGCGCCGTTATACCTTTAATGTTTATGAGAATTATTATTTCAATGCTCCATTCTATCGCCAATGCTGAAAAATTATTCGGTCGGCCGGAACTAGTTGGAATCTTATCGCGAATTTCGATAGTCCTTGTAATTGCAGTTTTCTCACATATCATCGGCATATGGGCTATGGTTTTAGCGCTTGCAACCGGCACCTTAATAAGCCTAATTGGTTTGATATATATCTTATCAAAACAAAAGATCAAGTATTACTTAGTTTTAAAGCAAAAGGGCTTTGATTTTAAAGATCTGGTAAAAAAAGTATTATCCACTTATGTTTACGTAGGTACAACTCAATTTTACTCGTTCGTGTTAAATGCAATGGTCTCATTTTTACCTCAAGGTTCTTATGCCGTTTTTAATTATGTAAAAACTCTCCATCAAAAAACTAGACCGATAATTATAAAACCAATTAGTATCGTTTTTTTTACGAATTTCTCTATAGCTTTTGCCAAGGGCGCAAAAGAAGTTAAAAGGCTTGCGCAGATCGCTTTATCGCAAACATTTGGAATTGTAATTTTGGCGATTGTTGCAATAATAATTTCAGGAGATAATTTATTATATGTGATTTGGGGTCGAGATAAATTTGGCGCTGAGGAATTATATTTAGCCTATAGATTGCTAGTAATTTACTTTTTCGTTGATTTTATTTTAGGGTATGCTGTTATTACACGCAGAATGGTTGTGTCGATTGGGTATCCTCATTTATTTTATTACTTTCTATCTATAATGCAGTTTCTAAGCGCAGGAGCTACGTACATTTTCATAAAACAGTTTGGTTTTTTAGGTTTAATGTTTCTTGTTGTGTTTAACTCATTGGGCTTCTGTTTAATTCCATTGATAGTTTTAAAACTGAAAGCAAAAGATTTGCTGGTGTTCTATCCTCTTGAAACAATATGGAAGTGGGTATTATCCGGTTGTATTGCGTTGTTAATAGGCTTTCAATTTAAGACTCTAATGGTTAAATTAATAGAATTTGATGGAAGAATAGGGACGCTTCTCTATTCCTTTCTTGTTGTAATGGTAACTTGGAGCATTGCCATTTTACTCGGATATTTATTAAGGATTCCTGAGGTTAAAAAGGGAATTGCCTATTTAAAAGTAAAAGCGGTCATTTGAGAGTCAGATTTAAGCAATTTAAAACAATATTTGAAAGGAGTGGCGATTGAAAATCGCAGTCATTGGTTTAGGATACGTGGGAACAGTTTCATGCGCTTGTTTTGCAGAAATTGGTCATCAGGTAATCGGAGTTGATAAAAAACAACTGAAAGTTGACGCTTTAAACAGCGGTAAATCAGTTATTTACGAAGATGGCTTGGATGAGCTAATACAAAGAGGAATAGAGAAGAAACAATTGGTAGCAACTTCAAGTATCGATTATGCAATTGAGAACAGCGAGGTTGCTATTATTTGTGTTGGAACGCCTTCTACTAAAACCGGCAGTATAGACACTACTTATTTATACGAGGTTTCAAAATCGATAGCATCCATTCTGAAAGGACATGAAACAGTTTCATACGCTGTAATAAATCGCTCTACTTGTTTGCCGAATATTCATCAGAATATAACTAAGATATTATCAGGTCAAAATGAGAATTATACAAAAAGCGTTAATTATATATGTCATCCTGAATTTCTTAGAGAAGGAAACGCAATAAGCGACTTTTTTTCGCCTCCCAAAATAGTCTTTGGTATAAACAATGAAAAAAGTAAAAATATCTGCCAAAAACTATACCCATCAAACAATGCTCCTGTTTTCTATCTTCCGGTCGAAGTTGCAGCGATGATAAAGTATGCGGATAATTGTTTTCATGCGTTGAAAGTTACATTCGCGAATGAAATTGGGTTGTTATGTAAAAATATGGACATTGACGCCCGAAATGTGATGGAGGTATTTTGTCAAGATACAAAACTAAATATTTCCACGAAATACCTTAGACCAGGAATGGCTTTCGGCGGATCCTGCCTGCCAAAAGATTTAAGATGCATTTTGGATTACTCAAGGATAAATGATTTAAAAACTAAAGCGTTAAAAGGAATCTGGGAATCAAACAACTCACAGATAACAAATGTCTTTAATGCTATTAAAGATTCAAATGTAAAAAAGGCTGGCGTAATTGGTTTAACCTTTAAAGAAAAGACAAATGACATTCGTGAGTCGCCTATGGTCTATATTTCAGAGCAACTGATAGGAACAGGAAATATACTTAAAATATACGATTATCAATTATCTAATTTGAAAAATACTGAAATGGCGAATTATATTGAATCGTTAAATATCGAACACTTAACAAAACTTTTATGCAGCGATTTCGAGGAAGTTATCGATTCTTCGGAAATCTTACTGATTAATCATAGGTTAAACGAACAAGCGGTTAAATATGTACGTGAAAATAAACCTAAATATATAGTAGATTTAATTGGAATCGATGACTTGAAAGATTTGGATGGATATTATGGACTTTATTGGTAATGGTTAATTTTTTTATTTTACAAGCGCTATATAGATACAATCTTCGAACATTTTTTCGTGACTATTATAGAAACAAAATATATGGTTTTACGATATTATGAGTAAAAAAATACATGTTCGATGCTTACCTGTGGGCGAGAAGATTTCCAACCATCAGTCATTAATGCTTGAAGGATTGTACAAGGGAGGAGTTCATGCTGGCTTTGGTCTAAAAGTAACATTTTTCCCAATTTTAAGGACTTATTTAAAGTACAAACCGGATTATATACATTTTGATTGGATTTACGGTCTTGCGCTGCACAGAAAAAAAGGGCCTGCGATGATTAAACTAGCACTTTTTTTTCTGCAAATTTGGGTTGTCACAAAGATATTTAAGTGTAAAGTAGTGTGGACGATGCATAATATAGGTTCGCATGAACACAGATATCCGCTTTTAGAGTCTTGGATTCAAGTTAGATTTGCCGCTTATTGTGATTGGATAAGAGTTTTCTCATATTCTTCAGAAAAACGCGCAATGGATGTTTTAAGAGTTGGTCGAAGAAAAATCCGCGTTTTTCTAACGCCATCTTGCATTGATTATTATCCTAAAACCTTGAATCGAAAAGAAGCAAGAACCTCTTTTGGACTTAATAATAATGAAAAAGTCATTCTCTGTTTCGGTTCAATAAAACAATACAAGAACCTTACCGGCTTAATCGAAAGTTTCAATCGCAATTCCGACAGCGACTGGCGGTTGATAATTGCCGGAATACCTATTGAATCCGATTACGCTGAAAAAACTCGGGCGTTAGCATTGAATAATGAAAGAATCATTACAGATTTCAGATTTATACCTGACGATGAAGTGCATCGATTTTTCTTGGTTGCGGATGTAGTTGTATTCGGGTACAAGGAAATTGAAAATTCAGGGCCATTATTGATTGCCTTGTCTTTTGGACGTCCGGTTCTGGGTCCCAAGATCGGCGTATTTCCGGATAGATTGAGGCAGCAGTCGAAATTATTATACGAACCAGGCGATTTGGACGAAGCGTTTCAAAGATTGAAGAGTGTCTCTGATGATAAATTGGAAGAAATTGGAAGGTTGAATGAAAAGGAAAGCGAAAGGACGAAGTGGGAGGATTTTGCAGATTTTTTCAAAAAACAAGATTAAAACTAAACTTATTTTTCCGTTTGATTCAAATGCTGATTTATCGGTATTAGCGGATAACTATTTTGTTGATCTAGAAAATGTGGAATTTTCAAAAAGACCAATTCGAGGATGGTAGAAGTGTCCGATATTTTGAAAAATAAAGTAGCCATTATCTGGACATTTTATGGACCCTACCATCTCGCGCGATTGCGCGAATTTTCGAATGTCTGTCCCAATGTAGTTGCAATTGAGGTAGCTTCAAATCAAAAGAAATACGGATGGTATTCAGACCGGCAAAATCTGAATTTCAAAATGATCACTTTGTTTAAAGACAATTGGGAAGATCTAAAACATTCGGTAATTCATTCCAAATTAAAAGCTACCCTAATTTCGGAAGAGATTGACACAATAGTAATTTCCGGCATATCGTCTCGTAGTTTTTTTTTAACGGCAAAATGGGCAAAATCACAAGGAATCACTGTTATATCCTTTGCAGACTCGTGGAAAGAAGATCACAAGAGAATATTTTTCCTTCAGGAAATTAAAAAGATTCTTTACAAAAAATATGTCGATGCGATTATGTGTTCCGGATCACGAACCCAGCATTATTATTCAGAATTAGGATTTAATATAGATCGACTATGGCGATTATGCGATGTGGTTGATAATGAGTTTTATAGCAAACATGCGAAAAGCGCTAAATCTGAGATTGATCATAATCGAATTAAATATAATTTGCCGAAAAAGTATTTTCTCTTTGTCGGTCGATTTATAACAAAAAAGAATTCACTTAATTTGTTAAATTCTTTCTTTCAATACAAAAATGAAGGCGGAAAATGGTCGCTTGTGATGGTGGGAGATGGCCCGGATAAACAAAAAGCAATTGAAGTGACAAAAAATAAAAATTGCAATATTTCCTTCTTCCCATGGATGACTTTCAAAGAATTGCCAATATTTTACGCTTTAGCATCGGCGTTTATAATTCCGAGCGTTAGCGAACCGTGGGGTTTGGTTGTAAACGAGGCTATGGCTTGCGGACTTCCGGTGTTAGTGTCTCAAAAATGTGGCTGCATGTTCGATTTATGCTGGAAAGGCGTAAATGGTTTTGCATTTGATCCGTCTAATATTGATTCAATGGCGAATTCAATGCTGCGAATATCTTCTCTTTCCGACGAGCAATTAGAATTTATGGGGAAAGAATCTCAAAGAATAATAAAACTATTTTCTTTAGAGAATTGGTCGAGGAGTCTAGCTGACTGTATCGATTATTTAAAAGCTGTGAATGGAAAATAATAGGATGAAAGTTTTTATCGACACAATTCCACGTTGGAGTGGCGGCTATTTAACGCATTTAAAGGGTATATTAGGTTCAGGCTTTGTACCAAACGATATGCAGTTCACAGTTTATGGAACTCAAAGGCTTTTTGATTCAATCGATCATATCGATGATAATGTCGAAGCAGTTGTTGATAATTCTTTACCTATGAATCCTGTAAAAATGAATTTGTGGCGTTTAAAAAACATTCCCAGGTTGTTGGATGAACATAAATCGGATGTGAATTTTAGCATCCAAGGAAACTTAAACAAAATAAACAAGTGTAATATTAAACGTGTTGTGATGTCGCGAAATTTACTTCCTCACCTGGAAAAAGAGCGAGTTAGATTTCCCTTGTTCAGCTTGAATCGAATCCGTCTTGAAATGTTGGATAGATATCTTAAAAACTCATTTAGAAAAGCTGATGGAGTTATTTTTCTTTCAGAGTATGTCAGGGAGGTAATTTTGAGTGATGGGATTAAATTAAACCGAAGTGCAGTGATACCGCATGGGTTATCTGAAAGATTCCACAGAAAGCCAATTAAAAAAACACTGCCCGAAAAACCTGTAATACTGTATGTTTCGCCTTTTAGTCTTTATAAAATGCAGTGGCAAGTAGCACGTGGAATAGAAATAGCGCGTAAGAAAACGAACATCGATATTCAACTGTATTTAATCGGTGGTAAATCAAAAGACGGCTGGCAGATTTTTGTTAACACACTGTCCGAACTTGGCAATCCGAACTGGATAAAAGTATTAGAACCGGTTCCATACTGTGAAATCCATGAGCTCTATCGAACCGCTGATATTTTTGTTTTCGCTTCTACTGTTGAAACCATTGGCAATATTCTTTTAGAAGCAATGGCGTCAGGTTTGCCGATCGCTTATTCAAATAGGCGACCGATGATCGATATTTTAGGTAATGATGGAGAAGTATTCGAACCTGAAGAACCGCAATCGATTGCTAATTCGATTATCAAATTGATAAATGATGATAATCTTAGATTTGGTTGTGCAGAAAGGGCTTATATTCGAGCCATGGAATATAGCTGGGAAAAAACGGCGAATCGCACTTTCGATTTCATAAGGAATATCCATTATGTATGAGCAAGAAAAACTATTAAGCGCTTGCAAAACCTTATCAAAAAACGGAATAATTGACAAGAAATGAAGAAACTTCTGATTATAGCTGGTATTTACCCCCCAAAAAACCACATCGCCTCTCGTCGAATTGCTGGTTTTGTTAAGTATCTGCCGGAAAACGGTTGGGAACCTTTTGTTATAACTCGCGATTGGAGCCATACTGACGTCTATGACCCTGATTATAAAGACGAACGTATCGAACAGGCGGTTGTTAAAAGAATAAAAGCGGGTGGAAATAATCCTGGAAATTCTACATTTTTTGATCATGTAAGAAGTTGGAAAGAGGGAATGAAAAATCCTCATATTTGGACAGAAGGAGCTATCAAAACAGCTGAGGAATTATTTAAAAAAGAAAACATCGATGTGATATTCGCAACTTACCCGCAAGCGTCTAATTTGTATATTGGGCAATATCTGGGCAAGAAGTATCAAATACCCTGGATTGCCGATATGCGAGATATAGCTGGAGAAGCGATTGCAAGCATTAAAAATCCATTGCAATATTTTACAGTTTTTAGACAAATACAATGGGAAAAAGAATTAGTCAAATCTGCAACGGAGATAATATCTGTTAATCGCGGATCCTTGTACAATATACTAGAAAAACGAGCGCAGATTCAGCCGGTTCTTTTATATAATGGTTTTGATCCCGATTATTTTTATCCAAATCATGAGACAAAAAAGATAGCGAAAACGTTTGAAATGGTTTATACAGGTTCCATCCATTTAAATGAGAATTTTAGGTTAATCAATGATGCTCTATGTCAGCTAATAACAAACAATAAAATTAAATCCGAAGATATTGTACTTAAATTCATTGGAACGCAGCAAAATAGAATATCAGATTCATTCACTGATCAAAAAATACTTAGCAGGATTCAACAGGTCCGATGGAGTCCTGCAACAACGGTTTCTGATTATCAAAAAAATTCCACAATTTTACTTCATGCAACAAATCCAAAAATACCTGGTTGGATAACAGGAAAACTAGTAGAGTATCTTGGAGCGCATCGTCCAATTTTATCTGTTCCAGGAGATGAAACAGGTGCAGATATTATTTTAAGGAATACTAAGGCCGGCTATTCATGCCCAAGTATCGAAAGCGCTAAAGAAGTTATTTTAGCCTTATACACCGAATGGAAACAAACCGGCTATGTAAAATTCAAAGGAATTGAAGAGGAAATTAAAAAATATTCCTATCCTTATCTTACAAGAAAACTGGCTGAAGTGTTAGACGAAACGGCAGAGGGCAAGAAATCATGAATAGCGCGCGCGCGCTTAATGCGAATGATAAAAAATCCAGTAGAATACCGCTTATACTTATTCTTCTAATATTTACCGCCCCAATCTATTGGTTGCCCGGAATACCAAGAGGATACTACACTCAAGCCAAGGACTTTATATTATTCGTTTTCGTCCTGATACCATTTCTTAAGATCTTTAAAAATGTACCGTTATTTCCGAGAGTTCACGACGCCAGATTAATATTTTTTGGTTTGTTTTTGTTAATATTTTTTTCATTGCCCGGAGCGATAGTCGTTTCCGATAATAAAAAATCAGCGTTTTCAAGTTACATCAGGTATCTGATAATATTACCTTTATTCTTGCATATTTGTTCTATTTTCGAACGAAATCCGCAAAAAATTGAAAAGATATTTAAATTAATTGCGATTCCGATTATAATATCAAGTATATTAATATTTTTAGCCTCTTTTGGCATAATTTCTTACAATCCACCCGGCTTTACAGTTGCGGCTAGAACAAAACCTTACGTGATGGGTTTATCGTATAGAACTGCAGGAATGTCGTGGTCGATTGCCTATATAATGCCCATCCTGGTGTATTTTGCGATCAAATCTGAGAAAAAACTATTTTGGCTGATTGCGCTTGCGCTTGCGATATACGCTCATATCCTTCAAGATAACCGAGGAGGACTGTTAGCGGCTGCTTTTGCAGGAGTATTTGTCTTTTTGACTTTAGTGGGAACCGCCAAAACGTGGTGGAAATACCTTCTATTGTCAATTATAATATATTTTATTTTAATCGATGGGGGCAAATTAATGGTAAGTATTTTATCCCGGGAACAAGTCCATGAGCAGATATTAACGGAACGCAGAGAAGATTTTGATAGTCTTAATGAGCTTTCTAATGGTAGATTAGGAAAGTATGCAGATGGTTTAGAAATTATTAAGCGATACCCAATTTTTGGCTCGGGTTTTTCGCGAGCTCAAAAATTGCAAGATTTTACTGGAATAAAAAGTGGTTTCCACAACTTCTATTTCAATCATATCGTCGCGACCGGATTCGTCGGTGGTTTTTTCCTTATGATCTTTTTCTTTCTTATAGTTAAGCTGATATTCACTAAATATTTTTCTTTTATGAAATCTAAAAGAAACGATTTCATTGTTGTACCAATCGGTATGCTGATTAGTCATTTTTTTAATACAATGGTCGAAAGCGGTCAAATGTTCAATAATGTCCACCAAGGCATATCATTCTGGTTTGCTTTAGCTGCTCTGGCAATCATTCCGGTTAAATCGGCGTATCCTGCAACTGTTCGACAAAGAATTCACGGTCAAATGCCGGAAGAACTGCAGCAAGCTGCGTCTCATTAAGTTTGCTGAGTGATTTGGCAATCAATTTGGTTAAGATAGAATAAATAAAATATTTCTGAGACTATTTCTCATGTTTTAAGACGTTTAACCTAACGAGCTGGCGTTTTAATTGAATCCCCTGTGAAAATTTGCTTAGCTCCTTCGCTGCCCAAAACTTTTTAATGGACTGCTATGGACGATAAAACTGAAAGAACAGACAAAAAAACCATTGAACTAGAAAACCAAGAGTGGATCGACTCGCTTGATTATGTTTTCAATACCGAAGGGCCTGATCGAGTTCAAGACCTGCTTAAGAAACTGTCCACTCGAGCTAAACAGTATGGCATTGAGGCTTACTGCCCGGGCAATACGCCCTATCTGAATACGATCCCGCAGGAAAAACAAATTCCGTATCCCGGCAGCCGGGAAATCGAGCGGCGGATTAAGTCGATCATCCGCTGGAACGCTATGGCGATGGTCGTGCGCGCTAATCGAGAACTGAGCGGTATCGGCGGGCATATCTCGACGTACGCTTCAGCGGCGACGCTCTACGAAGTCGGATTTAACCATTTCTTCAAAGGCAAAGACCATCCAAGCGGCGGCGATATTGTTTATTTCCAAGGTCACGCTTCGCCGGGAATCTACGCTCGCGCCTATCTCGAAGGTAGAATCGATGAGAAACATCTGGAAAACTTTCGTCGCGAACTCAAAGCTGAAGGCGGATTAAGCTCCTATCCGCATCCCTGGTTGATGCCCGAGTTTTGGCAAAATCCAACCGTGTCGATGGGTCTGGCGCCAATTATGGCAATTTATCAAGCCCGTTTTGCCCGTTATCTGCAGGATAGAGGACATAAAGACACATCGGGAAAACGAATTTGGGCGTTTCTTGGCGACGGCGAAATGGATGAGCCGGAATCTATGGGAGCCATTACGCTCGCTTCGCGCGCAAAACTCGACAACTTGACGTTTGTGATCAACTGCAACCTGCAGCGTTTAGATGGTCCCGTCCGCGGCAATGGACAGATTATCCAAGAACTCGAAGCCGCATTTCGCGGAGCCGGCTGGAACGTCATCAAAGTCCTTTGGGGCGACGATTGGGACGAGTTGTTCGAGCGGGATGAACACGGCGTAGTCGCCGAAGCGCTCGAAAACATGATGGATGGCTGGACTCAAAAATATTCTGTTGAACCGGGTTCTTTCACTCGCGAACATTTCTTTGCTCAAGATCCTAAACTGCTCAAACTCGTAGAAAATTATTCCGACGAGCAGATCCAAAAAATGCGCAAAGGCGGCCACGATCCTGCGAAAGTTTACGCCGCCTACAAAGCCGCAGTTGAAACAAAAGACCGCCCGACCGTAATCTTAGCCCACACCGTTAAAGGCTACGGCATGGGCGAAGCCGGTGAAGGCAGGAACGTATCGCATCAGCAGAAAAAGTTGAACGAAGAAGAACTGCGGAAATTCAGATCCAGATTCGGCATCCCGATTTCCGATGACGATATCGCCAAAGCGCCGTTTTACCGCCCATCCGAGGATAGCGAGGAAATAAAGTACTTGAAAAAAAGACGCGAGGAACTGGGTGGATTCCTACCGCAAAGATCTGAAGACTGCTGCAAAATCGATCCGCCGGATAGTAAGATCTTCGAAGAGTATATCAAAGGAACCGGCGACCGCGAGGTCGCTACGACAATGGCGTTCGTGAATATGCTTTCCAAACTGCTGCGGGATAAGAACATTGGAAAGAATATCGTTCCAATCGTACCCGATGAAGCAAGAACATTTGGAATGGAATCCTTATTCAGGCAGGTCGGCATTTATTCTCACGTCGGACAGGTTTACGAACCGGTCGATAAGGAAAGTCTTTTGTACTATAAGGAAGCCAAGGATGGGCAGATTTTAGAAGAGGGCATTACCGAAGCAGGATCGATGGCTTCTTTTATAGCCGCCGGAACGGCTCATTCGACTCATGGCGTTCCGTTAATTCCATTTTACATCTTCTATTCGATGTTCGGTTTTCAGCGTATCGGCGACTTGATCTGGGCAGCCGCGGACGCGCAGGCAAAAGGATTTCTTTTGGGCGGAACCTCCGGAAGAACGACGCTTGCCGGCGAAGGTTTACAGCATCAGGACGGCAACAGCCATCATCTCGCTTTTACCATTCCCAATCTGCGCGCCTATGATCCGGCGTACGCTTATGAATTAGCCGTGATTATCCGTGATGGAATCAGACGGATGTATGTCGATCAGGAAAATATATTCTATTATATTACGGTCATGAACGAGTTTTATCCACAGCCGGAAATGCCCAAAGGCAAAGACGTTGAAAAAGGGATCCTGAGAGGCGTTTATAAATTCAAGCCTTCTGAGAGCAAAGCGAAGAAAAAGAAAGTGCATCTCTTTGGCAGCGGGACGATACTGAATGAAGCGCTGAAAGCCGGCGAGATCCTCGAAGATAAATATGGAATCGCAGCGGACGTCTGGAGCGTAACCAGCTACAAAAACTTATACTACGATGGAATCAGCGTTGAAAGACACAACATGCTGAACCGGGAAAAGCCTAAGAAGACAATTCTTGAAGAAACCTTCGAAGGCGAGGATGGCGTCTTTGTGGCTGCATCGGATTACCTTCGCGCCTTGCCGAATTCGATTGCAAAGCGCCTGCCCGGAAAACTAATCTCCCTGGGTACAGATGGTTTTGGCAGAAGCGAAGGGCGAGCAGCCCTCAGGGATTTTTTCGAAGTCGATTCCAAACACATCGCATTTGCGGCAATCCATGGACTGGCAAAAGAGAATAGAATCGAAGAAAAAGTTGTTAAGAAAGCGCTCAAGGATTTGAAGATCGATCCGAACAAGCTTGATCCTCTCGTTTCTTGATAGTCGATATTTGTATTCGTGGTTCTCGTTCCCCTGCTCCAGCATGGGAATGAGTTAACGCGGCTCTCAAAATCAGCCGCATTTTCTGCAAAGTTTAACATTCAACGTTAGAATAATGATTAAAGAAGTAAAATTGCCGGAAATTTCGGAAAACGTCGAATCCGGAGACGTGATTCAGATAATAGTATCCGTCGGCGATCAAGTCGAAGTCGATCAGTCGCTGGTCGAATTAGAAACCGATAAAGCCGCCTTCGAGCTACCTTCGCCGTATGCTGGGAAAATTACGGAAATCCTCATCGAAGAAGGCGACAACGTTAGCGTCGGCGATGTGGTCATGAAATTAGAGACCGAAGAAGAAAAAGAAGAACAACAACCGGAAGAGGAAGAAGAGGCGGAAAAGAAAAAACCGGAAGAAAAAGACGAAAAACCGGAAAAGATGGACCAAAAGCCGGAAGAAAAACCGAAAAAAGAAAAGACGGCAAAACCCGAACAGGAAGAAGCGAAAGAGCGAGAAGCTGAGAAAAAAGAGCCTGCTGATGACTTAGCGAAAAAGGAGATAAAAAAGGACATTGCCCCGGCGGCGCCATCGGTAAGACGGTTTGCGCGCGAAATCGGAGTCGATATCAACGCCGTCGAAGGCAGCGGTCCCAGGGGCAGGATTTCCATAGACGATGTAAAATCTTATAACAAACGCCTTATCGCCGATTCTCACAAGCCTTCTGACAGACATATGCCGAGCCGGGAACTGCCGGACTTCACAAAATGGGGCGAAATCGAACGCAAACCGATGAGCAAGGTGCGGCAGATTACGGCCGATGGGCTATCCTATTCATGGGTCTCGATTCCTCACGTAACGCAGGTTGATAAAGCCGACGTCACGGAACTGGAGGACTTCCGCAAGAAATATGGCGGTAAAATTGCTAAAAAAGGCGGTAAACTCACAGTTACGGCGGTAATGGCGCGGATCGTCGCAGAGGCTCTGAAGGAATTCCCTCAGGTCAACGCCAGTGTGGATATGGAAGCTAAGGAAATAATCTACAAAAAATACATCCATATCGGCGTTGCGGTGGATACGGATCGCGGACTTCTGGTTCCGGTAATCAGAGATGCGGATCGCAAGACGATCACCGAAATATCAGTTGAACTGAGCGAATTAGCCGAACGAACGAGGGACAGAAAAATCAAGCCGGATGAAATGGAAGGCGGAACGTTCACGATTTCCAACCTCGGCGGCATCGGCGGAACCGCGTTCACTCCGATTGTCTATCCGCCGCAAGTAGCCATCATCGGCATGTCCCGTTCCGCTACCGAACCGAAGTATATCGACGGCGAGTGGAAACCGCGTTTGATTCTGCCGCTGATGCTGTCGTACGATCACCGGTTGATCGACGGCGCCGACGGAGCAAGATTTTTGCGCTGGGTGGCGGAAGCGTTGGAACATCCTATGGCGTTGTTCTTGTAGGATTTTTCGTAGGCAGTCTGGATTCCGCGAATCCTGGTTCCGGATTGTCCTAAGACGACATGTCGAACAAAAGCATAATTCTTCAATTTAAAATCGGACATAAACATGAGTGAAAATAAAAAACAATTAGTCATAATCGGCGCCGGACCCGGCGGGTACGCAGCCGCATTCCATGCAGCGTATCATGGTATGGATGCAGCCTTAATCGATCCCGAAGCCAATCCTGGCGGCGTATGTCTTTACCGAGGCTGCATACCCAGCAAAGCCTTGCTGCATGTAGCCCGGCTGATAAATGAAACCCAGGAATCAGCCGACTGGGGCGTTAAGTTTACCAAACCTAAAATCGACCTCGATAAGTTGAGAGATTGGAAAGACGGAGTCGTTAAAAAACTGACCGGCGGTCTTGGACAACTCTCGAAGCAGCATAAAATCGAATACATACAGGGAAAGGCGTCATTCAACGACTCAAAGTCTCTGAAAATAGAGAAAAACGACGGCAAAGAAGAAACAATCGAGTTCGAAAACGTCATCATCGCTGCGGGATCGCGTCCGACAGTCATCCCGGCGCTGGATATCGATTCGGATCGAGTGATGAATTCGAGCGGCGCTTTGGCGCTGCCGGATATTCCTAAAAAGCTGCTGGTCATAGGCGGCGGTTATATCGGCTTGGAACTCGGAACTGTTTACAGCGCGCTTGGAACGGACGTGACCGTTGTGGAAATGCTGCCAAACCTTCTTCCGGGAGCTGATAAAGATATGGTTGCTATTTTAGCTCGAAGTTTGAAAAGCAAATTTGAGAATATTATGCTTAAGACCACAGTGAAAGAAATGAAGGAATTGAAAACCGGAATCAAGGTAAAATTCGAGGGTGAAAATCTTAAAAAAGAGGAAGAGACTTTCGACCGCGTCCTCTTGTCGGTTGGAAGGAAACCGAATACCGAAGGTTACGGCTTGGATAACACGCACGTTAAAGTAAACGATAAAGGCTTCATCGAAGTCAATCCAAAAAGAATGACAAATGAACCGCATATTTATGCCATCGGCGACGTCGCCGGCGAACCGATGCTGGCGCATAAAGCCTCGCACGAAGCAAAGATTGCGGTCGAAGCAATTGCCGGAAAGAAGGTCGCATTTGAGCCGCGCGCCATACCGGCTGTCGTTTTCACGGATCCGGAAGTAGCCTGGTGCGGTCTCACTGAAACTGAAGCTAAAGAGAAAGAAATCGATCATAAAGTCTTTAAATTCCCGTGGGGAGCTTCCGGCAGAGCGACGACCATTGGCAGAAACGATGGCGTAACCAAACTGATCGTCGATCCGGGAACTGAGCGGATTTTAGGCGCCGGCATAGCCGGCGCCAGCGCAGGCGAATTGATCGCCGAAGGCGTCCTGGCAATGGAAATGGGAGCCGTCGCCGAAGACTTGAGCCTGACGATCCACGCCCATCCCACATTATCCGAGACCATAATGGAAACGGCGGAAATGGTTTATGGGCTAAGCACGCATGTTTATAAGCCGAAAAAATAAATTATTTAGCCGTCGTCTCATCTCAAACGGCGGCTAAATTTATATTAAACAATTCATTTAATATTAATCATAACAAGAGTTAGCAGACTAAACAATCTCCTGAAGTATTGATAGTTCTGGAGATTGAACCAAAATTTTTTATACAACAGATTACTCGAAAAAACCAATTTATTTACAGTTATTAATAACAAGATATCCAAATACTTGCGAAACAACCCGAAACTCAATATATTTACTATGTTGTTACAAAGTATCTACATAATAGGTTTAAGACATGACAAAAAAACTCATAAAACATGGTAATAGCTGGGCATTGATCATAGATCGACCTATTCTTGACTTGCTCAAGATCAATCCAGAAACGCCGCTCGAATTAGTTACTAATGGCGACGTCTTAGTGGTTCATCCACAGCGTGATGATGAAAAGCAAAAAGAGTTCCACGGAGCTCTGGAAGACATTAATCGTAAATATGAAACTACTCTAAAGCGATTGGGTGTTAAAGGTTGCGAGCGGGAATGCTGCTAAAAATGAGATTGTAAAATTCTTCATTAACAACTCAAAATTTCATAATACTACTATGTGCATTAAATAGTGTACATACTCCTTGAGGCGCATAAAACAGAACTCGTTCCCACGCTGGAGCGTGGGAACGAGCCGATAATTTGTAATCTATTTATTGCACATTGTAATAACTAATAAAGTAATGAAACTAAAACTACATGAAATCGATTTCTTTCCTGGTCGAGGATATCGACGCTTATGCAGCCGAACTTAGATCCAAAGGCGTTGAAGTTGAAGAACCAGCGGAATCGCACCTTGGAATGCGCGCTTTTGCGCTCGAGGATCCCGACGGGGTAAGAGTTGAAATCCAAAGTCCGACAGAAAAGTCGCCGCAGTGGTTGAAAGATTTAATAGAGTAACCCTTCGGGAAATATTACTCAGGTTATAAAATGATTTCAGTAGGGCGGGCGTCTCTGCCTGCCAGCGTTTCCTACATTACGAACCGGCAGACAGAGACGCCTGCCAGCGTTTCCTACATTACGAACCGGCAGGCAGAGACGCCTGCCCTACTAAGGGATAACATTTTATGACCTAACTAATAACGCTGATTTTAACTCATATTTAGTCAATTATTAAGAATACTGCCTTGAATTAAATAAACCGAAAATATATATTTCAACAAGGATATCTCAGAACGCTCCATCCAATTTGTAAGGTTTTTCGATGCAGTCGATTAAGACATACTTAACAGCAATAGAAACCGGTTTTTCAACGGGCAAGGCGACTGAACATACTTATCGCCTGGCGCTGCAGAATCTATTAGAGGGATGCAAAGACGATGTGAAAGCTGTGAACGAGCCGCGCAGAATTCAATGCGGCGCGCCTGATTTTGTGGTATTGCGCAGCAATATTCCTTTCGGGTATGTCGAATGCAAAGATATTGCAGTGGATCTTGACAGCGTTGAAAAAACTGAACAACTACGACGCTATCTTAACAGCCTGCCTAATCTGTTATTAACCAACTACCTTGAATTCCGATGGTATCTGTCTGGCGAAATTAAATCTACCATCGAAATCGGAAGACTTGAAAACGGGGCTCTAAAAGCGTTCCCCAAACAATTCCGCGCTATCGATCGCCTGATCGATTCATTTCTTTCGTGTGACGCTCCTATTATCGGTACAACGAAGGAATTAGCCGAACACATGGCGAAAACCGCTCAGTTGATTCGCATCGCCATCGAAACCGCCCTGAAAATGGAAGATCGCGGCGGAACGCTGCATCAACAGATAGAAGCTTTCCGCAAAACGCTGCTACATGATATAACCGTCTCTAAGTTCGCGGATATGTACGCTCAGACAATCTGCTACGGACTGTTTATGGCGCGGGCGAATCATTCGTCGGGACGCTTCACGCGGCAAATGGCTCCCTTTCTGCTGCCAAAATCCAACCCATTCCTGCGCGAAATGTTCGATCATATCGCCGGAATTCATTTGGACGACCGCATTGTCTGGGCGGTGGACAATCTCGCCGAATTGTTTCATAACGCCGATATGCATTCGATCCTCCTCGACTTTGGCAAGCGTTCCAGCGGCAAGGATCCGATACTGCATTTCTATGAAGACTTCTTAACCGCTTATGATCCCAGACTGCGCAAGTCTCGAGGGGTGTACTACACGCCTGAGCCGGCGGTCTCTTTTATTGTTCGATCGGTGGATAAAATTCTGAAGCGGGACTTTAATCTTTCCCATGGATTAGCCGACGCTGCAAAAATCGAAAAATCCGGCGCGAATGGCAAACGGGAAACGGTTCATAAGGTGCAAATTCTGGATCCAGCCGCCGGCACCGGTTCATTCCTGCATGGAGTCGTCGATCACATCCGCCGGTCTTTCATTGGAAACGAAGGTCTCTGGCAGGGCTATGTCGATAACGACCTGCTGCCGCGCCTGTTCGGATTCGAGCTCTTAATGGCGCCCTACACTATCGCCCACCTAAAAGTGGGTATGCTCCTAAAAGAGAGTGCCTACGAATTCAAGGAAGACAAAAGACTGAAGATATACTTGACGAATTCGTTGGAAGAAAGCGGCAGGCATTTAAACCACACAATCATGTTCGGATTTATCGATTGGCTGTTACAGGAAGCGGAGCAGGCGCGGGACATTAAATCCGACGCGCCGGTGATGGTTGTGTTGGGGAATCCGCCGTATTCGGGACATTCGGAAAACAAGGGCGATTGGATTAAGAAGCTGATTCAACCGTATTTTACCGTCGATGGCAAACCGCTTGGAGAAAAGAATCCCAAATGGGTTAACAACGATTATGTTAAGTTTATTCGTTTTGCACAGTGGAAAATCGAGCAAACCGGATATGGCGTATTAGCGTTTATAACCGACCATAGCTACTTAGACAGCCCCACGTTTCGCGGAGTGCGTCGAAGTCTGATGACAACGTTCGATGAGATTTACTTACTAGATCTGCATGGAAACAGCAATAAAAAAGAAAAAAGTCCTGATGGTTCTAAGGATGAATGTGTGTTTGACATCAAAGAAGGCGTAGCGATTGGTTTATTTGTTAAGCAACCGATAGATAAAAAAAGAAAAACAGCGACTAAAATATGGCACAAAGATATATTTGGATTGCGAAACGCTAAATATAAATATCTTTATGAAAATGATATCGATTCTATCGATTGGGAAAAAGTTAAATCGAGATTGCCTTATTATTTATTTATACCCAAAGATATGAACTTTTCTAAAGAGTATGAGAAAGGATGGAGTGTAAATGATATATTTCAAAATTATAGTGTTGGAATAGTAACAGCGAGAGATGAATTAACGCTGAAAAATACACCTGATGAGCAGTGGAGAACAGTCGTTGAATTTTCAACAAGCGCTCCGGAGGAGGCGAGAGAAAAATTTAACCTGGGCAATGATTCCGATTGGACAGTTGAGTGGGCGCAAAAAGATATTAATCAATCTGGGATTAAACCGGAAAACATCACTCCTATTTTATATCGACCTTTTGATTTAAGATATACTTATTACACCGGGATTCCAAATGGATATCACACGCGGCCAAGATCGAAAATTATGCGCAATATGGTTAAGGGCAATAATTTAGGACTGCTTACTTCACGCCAGCAGGCGGTTATTGGATTTCAACATGTATTTTGCACCAGAAATATTATCGAATCATGTGCAGTATCGAATAAAACTAAAGAAATTACATATTTATATCCATTATACTTATATCCCGAAAACGAACCCCGCCGCTCAAATCTCTCGCCTAAATATATCGCTGAATTGACCGCGAGAATCGGATCCGAACCAGCGCCGGAAGAGGCGTTTTACTATATTTACGCCGTTTTCCATGCGCCAACCTACCGCAGGCGATATGCTGAATTTCTTAAAATGGATTTTCCGCGCGTTATATTGCCGCCGCCGGATGTGGAATTATTCAGAAAATTATGTGGATTCGGCGAAGAATTGGTCGGACTTCATTTGATGGAACGTGAAAAGAAAACCGCCGTTAAATACCCGATTGCCGGAGATGATATTGTCGGCAGGATTAAATATGCCGCCAATCGCGTGTGGATTAACGAAAAACAGTTTTTTGAGGGCGTCGATCAGGAAGTTTGGGAATTCCGGGTAGGCGGCTATCAAGTCTGCGGCAAATGGCTGAAAGACCGGAAAAACCGAGTGCTAACTTACGATGATATTAAGCGATATATGCAGATATCGGCTGCTATAGGCGAAACGATTCGACTGATGAATGAAATTGATGATGTTATGGTTAAACCGTTCGAATGGGACAGTTAATAGTGAGAATCGATAATGAAACCAAGAAGTTTTATTACTATGTGCATTAAATAGTGTACAATCGGCTTAAAGTGAATAAGCCGCAACTCGTTCCCACGCTCCAGCGTGGGAATGCATATCGACCTTATATGTTAAGTATGCATTCCCACGCTGGAGCGTGGGAACGAGTTTTGGTTTGGGAACGAGTTTTGGTTTGGGAACGAGTTTTGGTTTATATGCAGCAAGGAATATGTAAACTATTTTATGAGAAACTTGAGTTACGTTTCAATAGCGCTGTAACGATAAATCTCGTTGTTTGCGTCACACTCTTCATTCATAGACGACACATACTGCCCGCAATTGCTGCCGATTGCGTTTTCTTCCAGTTCGCCTACGCTGACTATAACCTGAAATCCGCATTCCTTTAATTCATTGAACAAGCGTTTGGCGGCGTCCGAACTTAAATTCATCGGAATTATTCCCGATTTCAAAACCGAAAGAGTAGGGTTTAGCGGCGTGATTTTTATGATGAAAACTTCCGGATCAAAATGGTCGCGAATTACCGATGGATCGACCGGAACATCTTGAACCAGGGCAAAATTCAGAGTTATCTTTCGGCTCCCCGGTTCGAAAAATCGTTCGCCATATTCCGCCATTTGGCGTAAGCGCCACGTTCGGACCGGAATTAAACTCTGCCTGATTTCAAAATCCGTCGAGTGAATCGAAAACTGGAATTGGAAGCGCTGAGGATAGAGATTTCGTTTTATATCCAGTAACTCATCAAAATAGCGACCCGCAGACTGAGGAGCTATCGTGGAAATCGACGGCATTAAGCCGGGAGCGTTATATTTTTGCGGCAGTTTTCGAAGAACCTCCAATACATTCCGGTTGAACGCCGGTTCGCCCATTCTTGCAAACTGGATTTTCCACTTTTCAACAGGCACAGCCTGATGATCGAACCTGCGAGAAACCAGAAAATCGATCTGAAAAAGAATGTCTTCTGCGCTCAATTTCCCGGAATAGCTGTTTCCCGCGTCGCAGATCGGGCATTTTACCGGACAGCCGTACAAGGTCGATACGATATTCACCCACTTTTTTTCGCGTGGAATAGGCGGTTCGACCGACTCGACGAATTCGATCCTTTTGCCTGAGTCCGTCTCTGCGATATAGACTACGGCGATATCTTCCCTGCCCAACCGTTTAATGACCCTCATCGACTCAGTCCCGACAATTTACGACCGATTTTCATTGCCGCTCTGATCCCATCGCCGATTGAAATCCCCGCCTGCCGGTAAACGCCGTTTTTAACGTCGCCGATTCTGAAGATTGATTCCTGTTCTTCCAAGTCGTTCAGTCCGCCCTTTAAATTTTCGTCTAAGAAGCTAAGATTCGGTTCTCTGCCGATTGCGAAAACTAAATAATCTACGATTTCACAGAAGGTTATTCCATCTTTGAGCCAGGTTAGTTTTAACCGGGCGTCATTTTCTTCTATCTGACGAATAGAAATAAAGTCCCGGTAGGTCGCATTCTGGTTTTCTGAAACGCGTTGCTGCAATACCGGCAGACAACTGATTTTGTTACTGCGATTGTTAATCGACACGCGGTTGGCGTTTGAAAGATTAAGCGCATAATCAAACGCCGCGTCGCCGGCGCCGGCAATGGCGATTGTCTTTCCGCTGGATCCGTGAATCGGATGGATTTCATAGAAGACATTTTTTCCAATGTAATTTTCTATATCAACCTCGGTAAATACTTTAGGAACTGATCCGGAAGCGATTAATACAAACCTGCAAGCATAATCGCGCCGAGATGAAGATAATTGGAAGGTCTCTTCAATTTCGTCGTACTTCAGTTTTGTAACGGTTTCATTTATAACCTTTACATTGGAAATTTCAATTTGCTTTTGCAGGAGCCTGACAAGATTTTTACCGGTAACTCCGTTCGGGAATCCGGGATAGTTTTCAACAAGATTGGCGTTTCGCAGCAGTCCGCCAGGGATGTTTTTTTCGAATAGCAAAGGATTAACGCCGTACCTTAGAAGCTGGATTGCCGCGGAGATTCCCGCCGGACCAGCTCCGATGATAGCTACAGGATAAATATTCACTGTATTTCGCTCATCGAATTTGGAAATTCATTCGTTTTACAATTTCCTCGACCGACGTCAAATGCGCAAATCCATGCGCCAGATTCCGCAAAGTCGCTTCGTGAAATTCCTGGTTGTATGTCGCCGTGCCATCGACCGGCGCCAATACTTCAAATCCGCGCACAAATGCCGATCGGGCGGTCGTTTCGACGCACAGGTGGGTCATCGCGCCGGCAACTGCAACCTGTCTGATGTTTTTGTCTTTTAATATTTTATCAAGGTCGGTTTTATAAAACACGTCGTATTGATCTTTAACGATAACCGGGTGGAGCGCGCTGTTAAGATCAGGCGCTATTTCGCTCAATTCATCTGAACTATAAATTAAATCCCGCCACCATTTCTCCATCATACCGGCGTTTTCACCGTTATTTTCATGTTTGGAGAACAGAACCGGCATATCCGATTTGGAGAAGACCTTAATTAATCTTCGAATGCCCGGGATGATTGCGGGAGCGCTGGGAACAAACGCATGCGACTCTGGTCTTGTAAAATAAAGCTGCATGTCGATTACCAGCAAAGCCGAGTTTTTCATATCAATTTCCGCTGGATAGCGTCTGAATTTCCGCAGGAAATAATCGGTCTGTTTCTGAATTGTATCTTCAGTAAAGTATTGTTGTTTGCGCATTAGAAATCGCCTGCTGTACTTTTCCGCTTATGTTTAACACAACGGTAAAAATAGTGTAATTGAAATTCTTAGGCAATGTTCGTATTTATTATAATATTCAGGTATCCGATCTATTTAAGCGTTTGATTCAACAGGTTAATTACTGGGAAAATAGAAAAATCCCACCGGTAGGGCAGGCGTCCCTGCCTGCCTTCGCAACCTCGCACGATCGCACTGGCAG
>CAZWOY010000001.1:0-55260 GCA_964635255.1 uncultured bacterium | reverse complement strand
TAAATCGGGACAAGCGAAGAAACAAACGTGCGGCGAGCGCCGACGGGGGAGGCGCGCAAGCGTCTCCCCCCGTCTTTATACGGGATCAAAGACACCCGTATAAATTCTATAATAACAAATGTTTTCTGAATTGTCAAATGTTTTTTACACCATTATTACTACGTACAGTAAAAAGCGTCATTGCGAGTCTGCCTTTAGCAGACTAAGCAATCTCCTTACATCTTGATAGCGCTGGATATTGATTTAATGTCTGCATGCCATTAGATTATTACTACGTGCATAAAAAAGCGTCATTGCGAGTCTGCCTTATGCAGACTAAGCAATCTCCTAACATCTTGATATCGCTTAGAATTCCTAATCCAGCGGATTTCGCGAGATACAACTATTTCATGCACATAATAGTAATAGAGATGACAACTATTTTGTGCCTGTAGCAGTCACAATGTTTATAAAAACTTGTTGACTGATTTTCGTTCGGTTTTGCATGCTGAAGCGTGTACTCCAACATATAACATTTATGCGTTCCTACGCAGAAGCGCGGAAAAATACCCCACATTAGGTATTCTGTCCAATTAAAATGGGAATATTTACCCAATTATTCAATATCTTATTTTTCGATTGTGTTAATGGAAGCCGCTAACATACGGCATAAACGTCAGTTAAAAGCGCATGATTTTTATAATGAATCTCAGGAAATCTGGTATAAGGTTTGCGATAAAATTCACATTTATTTATCTTAATTGAACATATTTTTTTGAAGAAAAAGGCAGAGGTTCAATGCATAAAATACAATCGAAAACAACGCTGTCGGAAGGCGTCAAGGACTATATCGTCGAAGCGCCCCTGATTGCGAAAAAACGTAAAGCCGGTCAGTTTGTGCTGGTGCGAGTCAGCGAAGACGGCGAAAGGATCCCGCTGACGATCGTCGATTCGAACCCGGAAGCGGGAACGATCCGTTTGATTTTCCAGGAAGTCGGCAAATCGACTTACCACATGGGAGATTTGAAGGAAGGAGAAAACTTAATCGACGTTGTTGGACCGCTGGGCAGGGCGACGCACATCGAGAACTTTGGAAATGTCGTCTGCATCGGCGGCGGCATCGGCGTGGCTCCGGTCTATCCGATCGCTAAAGCCATGAAAGAAGCCGGTAATAAAATATACTCGATCATCGGCGCTCGGTCGAAGGATCTGTTGATTCTCGAAAAGGAAATGGCGGAGATTTCAGATGGACTGCATGTCACAACCGATGATGGATCCTATGGATTGCACGGTTTTGTGACCGATATGCTCCAAAACCTGATCAATGATGGTTTGAAAATCGATCTGTGCCTGGCGATCGGACCGGTCGTTATGATGAAAGCCGTTTCCAATTTGACGAAAAAATACGAGATTCCGACTCAGGTCAGCCTGAATTCGGTTATGGTCGATGGCACCGGCATGTGCGGCGGCTGCCGCGTTAGCCTTGGCGACAAGACGAAGTTCGTCTGCGTCGATGGACCGGAATTCGACGGTCATCTGGTCGATTTCGATGAACTGATGCTGCGCCAGAGAGCCTATCTGCCGCAGGAAAAGGAAGCATTAGATCGCTATCTCCATAAATGCAAATTAGAGGGTATCCGGTAAATGAGCGAAGAACAGAAAACAGCAGCTACAACCAGACCGGCGGCGGGAAAAAAAGGCAGGCGAGTCAAGCCTAAAAAACCTAAGATACCGCGCCAGGCTATGCCCGAGCAACCGCCGGAGGAGCGGAAGCGCAATTTTCAGGAAGTCCCTTACGGATATTCGATAGAGACCGCGGTGATCGAAGCGTCGCGCTGCATCAAATGCAAGAAGCCGAGCTGCATCGACGGCTGCCCGGTCGGAATAGACATCCCCGGCTTTGTATTAGCCATTCGCGACCGCGATTTCGACAAATCCATCTCGATTATGAAGGACGCCAACGCCCTCCCCGCCATCTGCGGCAGAGTCTGTCCGCAGGAAGAACAGTGCGAAAAAGAGTGCGTTATCGGCATCAAGGGCGAACCGGTGGCTATCGGCAGGCTCGAACGTTTCATAGCCGACTGGGAGCGCGATAACGACAAGGTAACGATTCCGCCGGCAGATCCGCCGACCGGCAGAAGAGTCGCCATCGTCGGCTCAGGTCCCGCCGGATTGACCGTAGCCGGCGAGTTGGCTAAGAAGGGACATTATGTCAAGATTTTCGAAGCCCTGCATAAGCCGGGCGGCGTGCTGATCTACGGCATTCCTGAATTCCGGCTGCCCAAAGAGATCGTGATGGCTGAGGTCGATTACGTGAAGAAATTGGGCGTCGAGATCGAATATAACGCTGTAATCGGCAAGTACCTGACGATAGATGAACTGATGAGCGAGGAAGGCTACGATGCGATATTCATCGGCACCGGAGCCGGACTGCCCTATTTTATGAATATACCCGGCGAGAACTTGAACGGCGTCTATTCGGCGAACGAATACCTGACGCGCTCGAACCTGATGCGCGCCTATGATTTCCCGAACGCGGACACTCCCATAGCCAAAAGTAAAAAGGTCGCCGTGATCGGCGGCGGCAACGTCGCTATGGACGCGGCGCGCACTGCGCTGAGACTCGGCGCCGAAGACGTCTATCTCGTCTATCGCCGCAGCCGCAAAGAGATGCCCGCCCGCGACGAGGAAATCCACCATGCGGAGGAAGAGGGAATCGATTTCAACCTCCTGACCAATCCAATAAAAATAAACGGCGACGAAAACGGCTGGGTGAAGAGCATGACCTGCGTCAGGATGGAGTTAGGCGAGCCGGACGCATCCGGCAGGCGCCGCCCCGTGCCTATCGAGGGCAGCGAGTTCGATTTCGAGGTCGATACGGTCATAGTCTCCATCGGCAACGGCGCCAACCCGCTGCTGACCGAAGCGACCCCCAACCTGAAGCTGAACAAATGGGGCAACATCATAGCCGATGACGAAACCTGCGAGACGTCGATCAAAGGCGTTTACGCCGGCGGCGACATAGTCATCGGCGCCGCGACCGTAATTTTAGCCATGGGCGCGGGCAAGACGGCGGCTAAGGCGATGCATGAATATTTAATGTCGCTGGACGTGGCGGTTCCGGCGGAGTAAGGTTGATGATAGAAGTAAGAAAGTAGGAAAGTAAGAAAGTAAGAACGTTTGTAAACGAGTGGGCGTCAGGCGTCCTCGCCTGACGCCGTGTAATATGATCAATACGTGAAAAAGCCGTCTTAATCACATTGAGTGCGCGCTTTAGCGCGCATGAGGCGTCCAGTACGCGCTGAAGCGCGCACTCGATGCGATAATTCCAGGATTCTATTCCATGTAATAATCATACTACTATGTGCATTAAATAGTGACATACGCCTCGATGCGTATAGACCATAACTCGTTCCCACGCTCCGGCGTGGGAACGAGTCGATAATTTGTTCGCTTTTTATTGCACATGGCAATAGATTACACCCAAAAACTGAAATGAGCAATGCGAATTAATAGCGGGTTCAACGAGATCGGTTTAGAATTGGGAGAATTTTCAAATCCGCACCACCACCCCTTCCCGCCGGGCAATCTCGATAATCGCGCTGGAGTCGTCCTCTTCCCATTGCTTTAAACCGCAGGGGATCGGTTCGATGCGCGGGTCGGTGCGAGCCGCGATGCGCCATAGTTTGAAGGCGTTGTTTCTATCCGGCGGTCCGTCGAATTCCGGCGAGACGACCAATAGGTCGATGTCGCTCCACTCGTGCGAATTCCCATTAGCCTCGGAACCGAATAAAATGCCAAACGCTTCCGGAACGCCTTTTTCGCGTACGGTTTCCAGGTAGCTTTTTATGCTGTTTACAACTGATTCTTTAACCATTCGAACACCGGTTTACTTCTGTTTAACTGCGCATAGGCTTCTTCCTTTTTCGGAAGCGGACCCAACATATCGGAATATCTTCCTTCAATGTTATATATATTCATATCGGAAAGAACATCCAATTGATTTTCCGACAAGGTCAAATTCGTCTTCTGCGCTAATATGACTAAGTTGTGAATTTTAGGCGCAAAATCCTTAGTATCTCTGCAGACATGGGCTTTTAAAATCTTCTCCAATGCTAAATGCAGAAAGAACAACCCATGCGAATACCTTGCATTTCCTATCAGTTCTTCGGCAACCTCTATATCCTGCAGCGCGCCGTTGCGCCAATAGTCGATCTGTTTGGGTATGTTTACCATTTGACCTTTTAACTCGATGAATTTCTTTATGTTAATATAATGAAATAGAAGATTAAATACAAGTTTTCAAATTCAATAAAAAAACGCTGATTTTTGTCAGCAACCTGTTTTAACTCGTTCCCACGCTGGAGCGTGGGAATGCATATCGACCTTATATAGTTAAGTATGCATTCCCACGCTGGAGCGTGGGAACGAGTTTCGGTTTATATGCATCAAGGAGTATGTACACTATTTAATGCACACAGTAGTATAAATCAACGAAGCGGTTGCGTTTCCTTTTGGCGCTTTTAGGGAACCTGCAGGAATATTCTCTCGTTCTTACAAATGTGCTGAACCGGATTTTAATATTTTTTTTCCTGCTTTCGACGCTGTCAGCGGTAAAAGCGGAGACCAAACACCGCTTCGTCATAACCGGCAACCTGAAGGGCGCGATCAAGCATTGCAAATGTCCTTATGGCCAGCCGGGAGGCTTAGCGCGCGTGAAGTCTATCTTTGACGCTCTGCGGGCTGAGGACGGCGGCGCCGTGTTTATCGACCTGGGACAGCTGACGCATGAAAGCATGACGCCGGATGAATGCCGGCTGCTGATCGATCTGGTGGACTCGCTGGATTACGACGTCGTGAACTGCTATCTTAGCGATTTTGTGAGGCTTGGATTTCTGAACGGTCAGGAAGCGGATACGTCGATCATTGAAAAGTTGTCAGTAAGATATGAAATATATGGAACATCCGACATTTCATACCTTAAACCTGAACGCAGCGCCAGATTCCCGAATTTCGTTTTTATTTTTGGTAAATTGTGTTATCCTAATCCTTTCAGTATTTACGGCAAACCGGAAAGTTATTTACCTTTTTATAGCGGGAAAATCCAAGTATCTGAATACCGAACCGTGCGATGGACTAAGGAAATCATTTTTCAAATTTGCAGCAGTCTATCGCCTAAAAAAAAGAAATTTAATGAGATATTGCCTAAAAACACGGTTTTTCTCGATTCTTATAAACACACGAACGATTATCTAAAAGATCTTAAATACCCGGATCGGATATCTTTGAAACATTTATCAATTCTTGTGGAGAACACGCCTGATTCAGTAGATCAATTCGATGAAATTTATAAGAACTTCCAGGCTTTATGCAAAAACTGGCAAAATCTCGACCTGATGATCCTCAGCGGCGGCGGTTATGTTATGCCGGAGGCGCGGAACGTTTATGAGGAAATGTATCGGTCAGCTCCTCAAAAGTTTGAATTCGACGAAGATAAAATTATCTTATTAGCTTATCCCGGCGATTACAACGAATTCGTTCTCGTCCTCGATATCTGGACTGAGGACGGATCTAACATTTCACGCTACGAGTGGGAGCGGATTCCCACCGAGAGCGTGCGCCCGGATTCAACGTTTCAGGCGTTGATCGACAGTTGCTGCAATCAAAAGGAACAACCGAAAGGAACGAGAAAAACCTTCAGATGAAAGTTAAACCGCGCGTCCTGATAGCAATCGCTATCCTGATTTCATTCGTCATTGTCATTTCTCTCGTTTACGCCTATATCTGGTTCGATATCATGAGCGAATCCTGCTGCGAGTTATACGGCGAGCAGGTCGAAGTCAAGATCGAAAAAGGCATGACGCTGCCGGATATTGCGAACATACTGGAGGAAAAACAGGTTATACTGAATCGGGAAAAGTTCAAATGGGCGGCGCGGCTAACTCGCTCAGCCCATCGCTTTCAACCGGGGCTGCACGTAATCGAACGCGGATTGACCTACAAGGAACTGGTCGAAAAGCTGACTCAACCGGGGGAGGTCACCAAAAACGTCACCATACCGGAAGGCTTGACGTACAAGCAGATCGCCGGACTCCTGCAGGACGAGCTCGCCATCGATTCGGCTGAGTTCTCGGCGCTGTGCGCGGACAGTCAATTCATCGGCGAATTGGGCGTTGACGCCGGAAGTCTGGAAGGCTATCTATATCCCAATACTTATAATTTTTACCTCAATTCGAACTCCCGGCAGGCGATTAAACGCATCGTCGATCACTTTTTTAACCTCATCGACAACGAAATACTGGAAAAAGCGTCTCAGTCCGGACTGAGCCTGCATGAAGCGCTCACGCTGGCGTCGATTATTCAGGGCGAAGTCATGGTTTGGGACGAAGCGCGGCTGATCTCGTCGGTTTATCATAATCGTTTGAAACGAAGAATTCCTTTAGCGGCGGATCCGACTATTCAATACATCATTCCCGATGGTCCCAGACGGCTGTTAAACAAGGATTTAGAAATCAAAAATCCTTATAACACCTATAAATACGCCGGACTTCCCCCCGGCCCGATCAACAATCCCGGCGTCAAAGCGATAAAAGCCGCCGCCGATCCCGCCGATACCGATTATATTTACTTCGTAGCCAAAGGCGACGGAACTCATTATTTTAACAGCACGCTGCAGGGCCATGTCCGCGATAAAGCCAAATTTCAGCAAGTGCGCAGAAAAGTGGCGCGCGAGAAGAGGAAGCGGGGGAATGAGTGAAGGTTGATAATTTATATCGAAGTTATTAGAATTACGTTTTACTTGCGAAATTACATAAATATTTTGCTGGGGCAGGCGTCCCCGCCTGCCATCTTAACCTTAATGAAAGAAGGCGGGCAGGCAGGGACGCCTGCCCTACCAGTCTTTTGGATTCTGGTTTACCCAGATTTGGTTTAGGAGCATAGCGTTACTTGGCAGCAATCGATTTAAATCCGCAGCAGCGTAAAGCCGTCGAACACAATGAAGGTCCGCTGCTGATCTTAGCCGGCGCCGGATCGGGGAAAACCCGCGTTCTCGTCGCCCGGTGCGCGCACTTGATAAAGGAAGGACTGGCGCGTCCGTATCAGATTTTAGCCTTGACTTTTACAAACAAAGCCGCTTCCGAACTGAAATATCGGTCGATGCAAATGGTCGGGGAAAAGGGAGCTTTGATCGCGGCGGGCACTTTTCACTCGATTTTTGCGCGCCTCATGCGGCAGGAAGGCAGAAACATCGACGTCGATCCGAACTTTACCATCGTCGATGCGGACGACCAGCGGCGGTTGATCAAGGCGATCATAAAGGAACAGCACATCACCGGCGATTTCGCCAAACCGGCGCCGATCCATTGGCGGATCAGCGGCGCGAAAAACAACCTCATCCTGCCTGGCGACTATGCGGCGCGGGCTAAGACGCCTTTGGAAAAAACGGCAGCCCAGGTGTACGAGGTTTACGACCGGCGGCTGCGGAAAATGAACGGACTCGATTTCGACGACCTTTTGATCCGGCCGATCGAGGCGTTTGAAAAGTATCCCGATTTCCTGAACCGGCTGCAGAACCGGTTCCGCTACGTTATGGTCGATGAATACCAGGACACCAACTACGCCCAGTATATCCTCGTCCGCGAGATAGCCCTCGCGCATCGCAACATCTGCGTTGTCGGAGACGACGATCAGGCGATATACGGCTGGCGGGGGGCGACCGTTCAGAATATTCTCGACTTTCGCCGCGACTGGCCTGAAGCGGAGGTCATAAAACTCGAACAGAACTACCGTTCGACGCGCCCGATTCTCGATACCGCCTGGGCGGTAATTCACCATAATAAAAAACGGCATCCCAAAAAATTGTGGACGGAACGGGATAAAGGCGAACTGATCGATCTGGTGGAAACTCAGGACGACGAGGAAGAAGCGCTGCGGTTTGTCGGCGTGATCGACGACCTGCATAAGAAATCCAGTATCCCGTTTAATAAAATGGCGATACTCTACCGCACAAACGCCCAGTCGCTGCCGTTCGAACGCGCGCTCAGAAGCGGTCAAATCCCTTATCATGTGGTCGGCGGGTTAAAATTCTACGAGCGCAAGGAGGTTAAGGACGTAATCGCCTACTTGCGGCTGGTTCTCAATCCGGCGGACGACGTCAGCCTGCTGCGCATTATAAACTACCCGCCGCGCGGGATAGGGAAGGGGCTGTTGACGGATATTCAGGCAAAAGCTCGCGCTCAGGACATTTCGATCAGCCAGGCGATCGCTCACACTTTAGGCGGTTCCAACATCACGGCAAGACAGCGGAAAGCCCTGTCAGGCTTTATCGAATTGATGGAACAATTCAGAACCAGCGCCAAAACCGAACCGTTTCCGATTTTAGCGGTCGAAGTTGTGAACAAGACGAATATCAGGGAGCGGCTGTTGGAAGAGGAAAAAGCCGACCCATCGAAAGCCGAGTCCAAAGTCGGCAACGTTCACAGCTTACTGGCTGAAATCGAGCGATTCTCCGAAGAAAATCCCGATTCCGGTCTGCATGACTTCCTGGAAGAGGTCGCGCTCGTCGCCGATGCGGACGATATCGACCGGTCTGCCGATAAGGTAAATTTGCTGACTCTGCACAGCGCCAAGGGGCTGGAATTTCCGGTTGTGTTTATCGGAGGCTTGGAAGAGGGCTTGCTGCCGCTGAAGCCGCCGGACGGTTCGCGCGAGGACGTTCAGGAGGAACGCCGCCTGTTTTACGTAGGCGTAACGCGGGCGATGGACCGGCTGTACCTAAGTTATGCGCTCAACCGGCTGCGCTGGGGAAACACAACCTGGAACGGACCGTCGAGGTTCCTGCAGGAGATACCGGTCGAGTTGTTCAAAACGAAGCCGAAAAAAACAAAACGCCGGGCGTCGAGCGAGAGGCTGTTTGCTTCCAAATACAGCAATTCCGGTTACAGTTCGCGAAAGTCAAACGATTATGAGAGCAAACCCTCCCTCGAGTTGACGCCGGACGATCTGCGAACGGGCGCCCTTGTCAGCCACGCCAAATTCGGTTTAGGCGTCATAACCGGTTTCCAGAAAATGGGCTTAGACAGCCGCCTGCGGGTAGATTTCGACAACTTCGGCGAGAAAACGCTGGTGCTGCGCTACGCGCGACTAAAACCCGTCAAGTAGCCCGAACACTCTTGTTCGGAGACAATCTTTTCTCGAAAGCAGCCCGAACACTCCTGTTCGGAAACTCTCGTTCAACGTCAATATTCGGTCGGAAATTCCCGACCGATTCGTCTTCCGTTTTATAAATTTCAGAACCGCAAATTATGGAGCAATGAAACGAAAATTGATGAATAATGTGAACGATGTGAACGATTTTGGGTAGGGGTTTGGTTTTTTTGATTGCGTTTGGGAAATAACGTTGGAGTACACGCTTCAGAGCGCCGCCGTCTTACTCATAAAAATATATTGCACTTTTATGGCGGACGATTGAATACTCAAAATGAATTCTGAAAATATCTTGTTTTACTGGATAAAGGCGGTTATAATAGAGTATGAAGAAAAAAAATGCGCTATTCGATTTCCTGATAAGCAAAAACACCCCGGGGGAAAACAAGGACATAGTAATGAATTCACAAAAACTGATTGTTTCCGATCCGGCGATAATGATGGGAAAACCCGTCGTTGCCGGTACGCGGATCACTGTCGAGTTGATTTTGGAAAAATTAGCCGCCGGCGAGTCGATGCAGCAAATCCTTGCGGCTCATCCACGGCTCACACAGGAAGCGATTCAGGCTGCGTTGGAGTTTGCAGCGGAGGCGTTGAAAGCTGACGTTGTATATCCGACAGCGGAATTAGTCTGATGGAATTTATTGCGGACGAATGCATCGATAAACCGGTTGTCGAACATCTCAGGCAGGAAGGTTTCGAAGTCATATACATTGCAGAACAAGCTCCATCACTGCCTGACTCTAAGGTTTTGGATTTAGCTAATTCAATTCCAGCCGCACTTATAACAAGCGATAAAGATTTCGGCGAACTTGTGTTTAGGCAGCGAAAAATGAGTCAGGGCGTCGTTTTATTACGTTTAGCCGGAATACCGGCAGTAAAGCAGGCAGAAATAGTAAGCGCCGCTTTGAAAAAACATTCTAATAAAATAAAAGGCTATTTCACGGTTGTTACAGTGGATTTGATCAGAATCAGACGAATATAAGTCCGAATATAAAATATACTCCGACCATTTGGCGCAAGTAGTTGTGGCAGAGATGAATGAAATGAACGATATGAAGGATTTTGGGTATGGGTTTGGTTTTTTTGACTGCGTTTGGATAATAATGCTGGAGTACACGCTTTAGCGTGCAATATTCCCACGCTAAAGCGTGTACTCCAACGAAATGTAACCCGCGGTTTCGAACGGATTTAGAAGGTTTGTTAGTTCCGCGTTGAAGCTCGCTTGCGCAAAAGCCTGAAAAACCTTACATAATATTAAGGAAAAACCAAGACAAATTCAAAAGGAAATCGCATTATAATTCCCAAGCCTGCAGAGCGTTTCGACGAGCGCGACACTGTTTTCGCGCGGGAAGAGTTGCATCCGGGGATGCGGCAGTTCGACGAGTATTACGGGCTGCATCCCGAGCTGAAAGAGATCGACGATTACATAAGGTCGCTGCCCGGACCGGGGTCGTCGATGCATGAAGCCGACCAGGCGATGTTTTTCTCGCCGGCTAAGCTGATGTATCGTCTCGGCGCGCCGGACGTCGTCGAAGGCAAGCCTGCGGAGAAAACCGTTAAAATCACGCCCGAACGCGCCGCTGAGAAGATTAAGAACTACGCCGGATGGTTAGGCGCCGATCTGGTTAATTTTTCCGAAATGCATCCAGCCTACGCTTACAGCCGCCACGGCAGGATCAAGTACGAGTCCGAACCTTGGGGCAAGCCTGTCGAAATCAGTCATAAGTATGCGATTTCGTTAGGTTTTGCGATGGATCCAAAGCGAATTTATACGGGACCCCGTTACAGCGAGATGATCGAGACCGGTTCGGTTTACCTGAAGAGCGCCGTTATATCGGTAGTTTTAGCCGATTATATCCGTTCGTTAGGCTATCCGGCGCGGGCGCATCATTTCAGAAACTACCAGGTTCTGCCGGTTCCGCTTGCCGTCGAGGCGGGCATGGGCGAGCTGGCGCGCTGCGGATTCTTATTGACGAAAGAGTTTGGCAACTGCCTCCGGTTGGCGACGGTAACCACTGACCTGCCGGCAGCCTGCGACCGTCCGATAGATATCGGCGTTCAGGATTTCTGCGAGATGTGCAGGCTTTGCGCCGAAGCCTGCCCGTCGGGCGCGATACCCAAAGGCGGCAAGACGCCGGTTCGGGGCGTCGATAAATGGCAGTTAGACGCTGTGAAGTGCATCAGCTTCTGGAACAAAATCGGCACGGACTGCGGAATGTGCATCGGAAGCTGCCCCTGGACCCAGCCGGATAGCTGGTATCACAACTTAGGATCAAGCTTGGCGGCGAAGTCGCACTGGGCGAGGGTTTTGCTGCTGTGGGTTTATCCGGTTTTGTTTGGGAAGTATAGGGCTGAAGGGACGCCGGGGTGGTTGGGGGAGGTTTAGTAAATTGTTAAATTGTTAAATTGCTAAATTGTTAAATTGTTAAATTGTTAAACGGATAACATGGATGCGACGGATGAATTTCGAACTCGTTCCCATGTTCCAGCGTGGGAACGCATAAACATATTTTTGGAGTGACCGTCAGGCGTCCTCACCTGACGGTATAAGCGTTGTTTCTTTTAACAACACTTATCTGCCACGTGGGGACACGCGGCAGGCACTCACATATTTTTGGAGCGCCCGCTTCTCTACGCTGAAGCGGGCGCTCCAAATTTAGACTAAACGCCCCCGGTCGGAATGTTGACGCGGCTGATTACTTGATCACTATAACCTTTGCCATCTTTATCTTTCCATTCCAGCCAACGCGCGCTAAGTACATTCCCGATGCAATGTTTGCTGCGTTCCAGGTTATGGCGTGATAGCCGGCTTTCAGGTCGCCGTCGATTAAACCGGCTGTTTTGCGTCCTGCTATGTCGTAAATGGAAACGACGGTCTTTCCCGCCTCTGGGATTGCGAAACTTAAACGGGTTACGGCGTTGAAAGGATTAGGGTAAATTCCGGTTATGGCGAACTCGGTCGGAATCGCGTTTACTTTGAGATCGCCTGTCGCGAAGGCGTCGGCGGTATATACTAACTCGCCCGATTTCAGTTTGACCTCAGCCGGAAATTCATGCCGGCCATTCCAGACTTTAATTGCGAACGATTCGCCTCTGCGCAGTCCGTCGCGCTTATCTGTGGTCGGATCATCGCCCCAGACAGCCATTCCGCAGCGACCAGACGCATCGAATGAACCGGCTCCGGCAATCCCGCCGTCGGGCGAGAATGCGGCAGCCTCCCAGCCGTTCAGGCTCGCAGCACCATTCAGCAGCAAGCTCATATTCGAACCGGTCGGCGTTACTCTTGAGTAGCGCTTCTCCGCCGGATCTAAGTCAGGCGGATTATTCACAGCCAATTGACCGCGATTGTCTTCGACGTTGTAGATCAGTTCGACGTCTTCGCGTACGTTGATCAGATAGCCCTGCAGCTCGACCATCCAATCCATGTTGCAGAAATTAAACTGCGGCTGATAGAACTGTCCCACCCAGTCTTTGACGATAATCAACTCCTCCCGGATGTTCGAGAGTGCGGTAACAGCATCGACCGGCTCGCGCGGGTAGTAGGATTTCAGGTTCCAGCCTTCGTTCAATTGCAGCGCTTCGTCCGGATTAACGGGAATTCCTTCCACTTCCCAGACGAACGGTTCGGAAAGCTTAATTTGATAGCCATCCTGAACATCCCATTCCGGAATGTTGCAGAAGTCATGCTCCGGCAGATAAAATCGGCCTTCGCCGTCCTTCAAAAGCTCTAATACGCCTGCCTCAACCAGCGGCTGCAATATCGCCCTGATATCGTTATCTTCCGGCGTTACATTCAGGGAAATCAAACTCCAGCCGTTTCTGATATTTAATTCTCTGAGTTGTGGCGCCGCTCCTTCGTTGCGAATATCAAGCCGCAGTTCGACGCGCGTTTCGCCACCGGCGGCATTGTGCGTGAATACCAGGTCGCCGGCTAATTCGACCGGCGGGAAATCTTCGGAGCTGAGAGTTACGTCGAAATCCTGAGTATCTCCGGCCTCGATCGTACCTTCCGCCGGTTCGACGGCCATCCATTCTTTGCGGGCTTCGATCTGCCAAAGGTCGAGTCGATCATCGCTTGCACGATTGGTCGCCGCTGCAAATACATAGCTGTAAACGTCGAACTGATTGGTAATAAAGGCTCCTATCGGCGATCCGCCGCCGGGCGGTTCAAGCGTGGTTACGAACATAGTGTCGTTGTTTTCCGGATTCATCTTGTGGATGATCTGTTCAGCTATGTCTCTATTCTTGTGGAAAATGTACAGAGAATAACCATCCGGATCTTCCGGGTAATAGGCAAGCCCGTAAATACGGAAGTCCATTCTATCCAGTTCGGAAATGACGTTTCCTTCGCGGTCGAGGGCGGATATATTGGAAGTTGTGGAGGACGCCCACAAAACTTCCCGATCCGGATCCCATGCTGCATTATTATTGGGATTGTAGGGACCTTCAAATTGGCGCATTACTTCGCCTTCCGGGGTGAGCGCATAAATAATGTCGTCTCCCGATCCCCAGATCCATTCGCCGTCCCAGGCGAGGTCGCGGAAGCCGTAGCGGTCGTCGCCCGGCTGTGCGAATTGATCGATTAATTCGCCTTCGCCGTTGAAGATATAAATCATTGGATTATGATCGTTGGCGCCGGCGACATAAAATAAACCGTTCGCGTAAACAACGCCTTGAATGCGGCTGTCGTCCGTGACTTCGCCAACATTGTACTGTCTTCTTATTTCCCACGGATCGGCGTTGGCTTCGCCGCGCAGCTCCCGCCGCACGCGCCAATCTAAGGTTCCGTTTCCGGTGTTTTCAACGCCAAACTCCAGATCGATCTCTTCATCGACATTTAAAACAGCGCCGAGCCGGTCATGAGTGGGCGTAAACTCCGGATGAAGCAGCGCGAAATCGACCCGCAATTCCTCGTCCTCACGGACGATTAATTCCGTTAATGTGGAGTCGTTATAGCCTCGGCGTCTTGCGGTTAACGAAAATTCCATGCCGGCGATGGCTTCCGGCATGGAATAGACGCCATCAGCGTTCGTATGGGCGACAAAGCCGTAATTGGTCGTTAACGCGGCGCCTTCTATCGGCTGCTCGTTTTCGGCGTCGATGACTGACCCGAACACGCGCGCGCGTTCCATCCTGACTTGAGTAGTAAATAGTATCGCCCGTTCCGGTTCGATCACGGCGGATGAAACAGGATACTGGTCGTTAAAGGTATAATTAATGCCGGTCGCGCCGTCGGGACTGGATATGCCGGCCGAAGCGTAGTAATTATTGCGCTCTCGGGGCGCTCTGCCGTCCTCAGGACCGCGAATGTTGGTAACGCTCTGATATTGGAAAATAATATCCGAGTCGCCGGTCTCGTTTTGCCACACCTCGGGATCTTTAATGATTAATTGGAAGGTTTGATCGACGTCGTCTCCCTCGATATGCCTCAATCTGTACCATTCCACGATAAACCGGAAGTTTTCTTCGTCGTGAATGGCGATAATAGCGGAATTATCGCCAAATCGGAGCCAATCCCAGAACGGAGCCGCCATTCCTAAGCCGCCGATGCCCCTGTCCAGCGGCCAGTTTTGAAAGTTGACCATCAGTTCGTGATCGCCGAATACGACGAAGCCATTTGAAGAAACGGTTATTTCTTCGAATTCTTCGCCGTAAAATTGAGCCGCGAATCCAAGTTCCACCACGACCGCTTCGCCGATATCCATATTGCTTTCGCCCTCGAAATCCAGTATTTCGCCGTCAAAATCCGGATTCTCTTCGTCAGGATTGATTTCAATCCATTCGTAGTCCGGCGCGGCTTCCCATTCTTCATCGGTATCGTCAAAACAACAATATCCATATTTGTCCGGCGGGTGGGGCTCGTTTTCCGCCGAATTTCCCATCTGTACGCTGAAATAGGCTGTATCGACAAATCCGGCTTCGGTTGTCAGAATAAGCGCCAGGTCTGCGGACGCGCCGGGAATGGCGTCGATCGTGGTTATGATTTGGAAGTTTTCCCCCGCAGGTCCGGCTTGTTCATTCACCTCGATTTCCGGGTAATTTGTTTCGGCTTCGATAAGACCGATTCCCCGGCTTAAAGATTCGAGTCGCGCATCGGTTTCCGGCAGATCCATCCTGCCGGTATTTTCGAGAACGATTTCCAGTTCGCTTTCGCCTAATGGAACGGAAAAGTCGTTTCCGGCTTCGCGAACCGTGAGTTTGGGCGCGAGCGGATCGAGCTTCACCGCCGACGTCCAGGTTCGGTCTCCACTTGTGAATTCGATAAGTATAGTTGGAATCGTTATCTGACGGCTCAAACCGTCCGGACAGCGAACAGACGCATTAAAGGCTGCCGCCGGTTCGCCCAGCGCGTCTTCGCCGGGATCTATATCGCCGAATTCGATCTCGTTTTCTTCGACTTCGATCCAGGGCGAAGCGCAGGAAACTACCGCTCTCAAATCTTCTACGACTTCCTCATCGCCGGTGTTTAAAGCGAATATCTCAATTGTGAATGACTCGCCCGGATTAACTATATCATCGCCGTTTCCTTCGGTTTCACTCAATTCATAACCGCCAACGTCCACCGCCAGATCCGGAATTTCGATTTCGATTTCGTCGAAATGCGGGAGAATATCCCGACCGGTAACGGTAATAAACAGATCTGTCCCGGCTTCGAATTCGACGTCTTCGTCGAACGCGACGCGCGCGATTCCATCCTCGCCGGTTGTTGTCGTTTCCATAATCATTTCGTCGTATTCCGCGTAAGCGTCGTCGTCGAAATCCGGCATATCTCCGGGGCAGTACATCGTGACCTGCGCTCCGGCAACCGGTTCTTCATTTTCCGGATCGAAGACGCGGATGGCGAGCGATCTGGTTTGAGGCGTTGCAAATTCGGGGATTTCGGTTTCAATAATTCGAGGCACGCCTATCCAGGGTTGAATGCCGGGATCGCCGAAGGCTTCGATATCGGTTTTTACATGGTTATAGACCCATTGCCCTTGGTATTGGAAGTTCTCAACATATCGCTCTAAAGCAGTAATGCCTAAAACTCTGCCCCACCCAAATGTTAAATCTTTCAACAAAGTTCCATTCACCATTTCCATCCAGACACAGCTCATTGGTATTGTAGGCGTATCTCCATAGGAAAAAGTCAATGCGACCGGACCTTTCAGGTTGTTGCCGTCGCCGGTGCGGAACATATGGTTCCCCGCCCAATCGCCTATGCCGTTGGTAGTGATATTAATTGGGAAAACAACGTTATTATTCACGCCGTTAAAATTATGCTGCCAGTTCCAAAGCTGCGCTCTGCCAATTAGAACGTTTCGTCCTTCGTTAAAAATATCTGTGAACCATTCTCCGATTCGAACGCCGTTTCTATCATAGTCGAAATCTTCGAAAAAGGCGATATCGTCGAAGCCGCGGCGTCTTAAAACCTGATTGCCCCATCTGACGTTGGTGTTTATCGACACATGCCAAGCTGAGTTGACATTCAGTCCCCAATGCTGCGAATAGACCGCTCCCATCGTGAACCATTCGGTTTCTTCCATATAGGGTTCGGCTTCATAAGCGAGGGTGCGGTTGACAGCAAGCTCCATTAAATCAATCGATCCCGTTGGCAGTCTGGCAAAACCGGCTTCTGGAAAGTTGTCATTTCCCTCTAAACAGGCAAATTCGTAATCGGCATGATTTGTTGGACCCCAGATAGGATTTCCGCGAAATGAACTCAATATCCAATTCCCATTTCCAAAATTATCGTATACTTCGCGATCGCCGATGAGCAGGATCTGATCGAAAGGATCCATACCCTCATCCAAATAAAAATCGTATAAATCCTGAATTTCGTTCTTGACCGTATTAGGATTCATTGCATCATTCTGATTAAAACTTAAAATATCTACTTTATATCCCGATTTGCGCCGCCATTCGATAAACGGGGCGGCGTATTCGAGACAGCTTTCATGCGTCACGACCAGATAATGCCCGACATGAGCCTGCACATCGTCGAGATCGTCGCGCCGGATCTGATCTCCATTGACGGTTAAAGCGTCGATGTATTTTAGAAATTCCCGGCTGCGATTGCGCCTGACGGGATTGCGCACGGGATTTACAGGTTCGTCTTCGGTGAAACGGACGTTAGTTGAAATGTGACCGTGAAAGATATAGTCGTTATTTTCGGCGTCGTACTGAACGGGATAGGTGGTTATCTTTACCACTCGAACGCCGCGGATAACAACCGGATCGGACATTTTAGCCGTGATGGGAGGGAACAGACCGTCGTTTTCTTCATCGGCGAACGGCTGCATATCTGCAGCTTCCGCAGTTTCGAACAGAACCGGTTCCGCATCTGTATGAATCCGTCTTGCCTGACCGGTCGTTACCTGCATTTCCAATCCTTTGTCCGGCGGAACGATGATAAATTTATGCAGCGCGGGCAGGATCGGTTTTCCGGGCGCAAGCAATATTCCTTGACCGGGATCGACCAGCGCAGTATTGTCGTTTTCCCCAAACGCTATCGCATCGGAAAATCCCGACAGGTCGAATTCCAGACTAATCGATGATTGTGTGCGGTTTAGTTTTAAATCCTTCGCGTCGTCGAACTTCAATTCGGCGGAGAAGGCGCAACTAAATAGAAAAAGAACAACAAAAATCGTGGAGATCTTTACATTCATGACAGCCTCTTAACTAAAGTAAACAAACAACTTTTAAGCCGAGTGAATTGTATTTTCAAGATTGAAAACACTTTTTAAAGTTAGCTATCTAAATACCTATATTAAGGTATGAGTTCGATGTATTAACAAGAAAAAAAAGAAAATATTCCGATTGCCGCAAAATGGCTTGCTGAAACAATATAGTAAATTTAACCGGCATTGTAAAGGGATAATAATGATTGCCGGCGATTATTTGTGGCAAGAAAAACTTTAAGCCAAAAAGTATTCCGGATAAAAGGAATTCAGGCTTATGGGATTGCATTTTTCTGAAGCTTACTTGCTTAAGTTTGGTAAGCCAAAATTACTTTCACGTTCAAAGACTTTAAAAAAGTATATTTTTTTGTATTAAACCTCTTGACAGAATAAATAATTGCCTCTATATTTGTGCATGTAGGAACAAGAAGTGCGTAATATTTTTATGCACTAACGCAAACGCTTCGAAAAACCGGTTTTTAAAATAGACAGTTTCGAGAATATCTTAAGAGGTGGAGTGATCACTTGGATACGTTTGTAATCGTAACCCTGGGATGCGGAATTTTAGCGCTGCTTTTTGCCTTGCTGAAAGCAAGCTGGGTAAGCAAGCAGGATGACGGCGGCAGCAAGATGGCTGAAATAGCCGGTAATATCCGCGAAGGCGCTATGGCGTTTCTGGGTAAAGAGTACTCGATTTTAGCCATTTTTGTCGTAATCGTTGCCATTTTGCTGGGCATAGCAAACGCTGTGGATCCCAGTTCTTCCGCTTTAGTAGCTCTTTCATTCGTTGTCGGCGCTCTGTGCAGCGGACTTGCCGGTTTCTTTGGAATGCGCGTCGCAACGAAGGCAAATGTTCGTACGGCAAACGCCGCCAGGACAGGATTGACCAAAGCTTTGGGCGTTGCTTTTTCGGGCGGCGCGGTCATGGGCATGTCGGTCGTCGGACTGGCGCTGACCGGATTAACAGTCCTATTTCTTTTCTATACGAAAGTACTGAACATAAAATACGGTATCGGAACTGAAGTTGAATATCTGCTTCAGATTATCTCAGGATTTTCACTGGGAGCCTCGTCGATAGCGCTCTTCGCCAGGGTCGGAGGCGGCATATATACGAAAGCCGCCGACGTTGGAGCCGACCTCGTTGGCAAAGTTGAAGCCGGCATTCCCGAGGACGATCCGCGCAATCCCGCCGTAATCGCCGATAACGTCGGCGATAACGTCGGCGACGTAGCGGGCATGGGAGCCGACTTGTTCGAATCCTACGTTGGCGCTATTATTGGCGCAATGGTCATCGCTGGATCAAGCTGGGTGGCGTCCGCCGGAAATCTGAATCCGGTTGCGCTGCCGCTGGTGTTGGGAGCGGCTGGCATTATCGTCTCGATAATAGGAACCTTGTTTGTTCGCACCAAAGAAGGCGGCAATCCCCAGGCAGCCCTCAACACGGGAACTTTTTTAGCTGCGATTCTGATGATTATCGCTTCCTTCTTTATTATAAAGTGGTTTATCCCTGAACCCGTTCAGGTTACCGATTTATTTGGCAGTTCAACCAGTTACACCGGGATGGGCGTCTTTTGGGCGACGATTGTCGGTTTGGCTGCCGGCACCGCAATCGGTTTGATTACTGAATTCTATACGGCTGAAAACAAAAGCCCGGTTCACGGGATTGCTAAGGAAAGCCTGACCGGCGCCGCGACGAACATTATTTCCGGTTTAGCCACCGGCATGAGATCGACCGGTTTTCCGCTGTTAGTGTTGGCAATCGCTATAGTGCTTTCTTATGCCTTTGCCGGATTGTACGGGATAGCCATCGCCGCTGTGGGCATGCTTTCGACAACCGGCATTCAGCTCGCCGTCGACGCTTACGGTCCCGTTGCCGACAACGCAGGCGGCATCGCCGAAATGGCTGAACTCGGACCCGATATTAGAGCCAGGACAGATAAACTCGACGCCGTCGGCAACACAACCGCAGCCATCGGCAAAGGCTTTGCTATTGGATCGGCGGCGCTAACCGCATTGGCGCTGTTCAGCGCTTTTGTTACCGTTGTTGTGAGGAAACACGGTCCCATTCAAATCGATGTGTTGAATCCGAACGTAATGGCTGGTCTCTTTATCGGAGCAATGCTTCCGTTTTTGTTCAGTTCGTTTGCTATGCAGGCGGTGGGAAGAGCGGCTGGCGCTATGATCGAGGAAGTCCGCCGGCAGTTTAAAGACATCCCCGGACTGTTAGAAGGCAAAGAAGGCGTCAAAGCGGATCACAGCCGCTGCGTCTCAATCGCAACCGGCGGGGCTTTGAAGCAGATGATCGCCCCCGGTTTATTAGCAGTGTTAACGCCGGTGATTATCGGATTTGGACCAAAAATCCTTGGATTTGGCAGTCATCCGGAAATTCTTGGCGGTTTGTTAGCCGGCGTCACCAGCGCTGGAGTGCTTATGGCGATATTCATGTCGAACGCCGGCGGCGCTTGGGATAACGCCAAGAAACATATCGAAGCCGGCGCGCATGGGGGCAAGGGTTCCGATGCACATAAAGCCGCAGTGGTTGGCGATACCGTCGGCGATCCATTCAAGGATACCGCGGGTCCTTCGCTGAATATTTTGATTAAGTTAATGAGCGTAGTCTCGCTTGTGATTGCGCCCCTGTTGTGAGGAGGCAATGCCGGTGCGGCGGACAAAAAGTTCGTCGCATTTTGGCATTTAGAAACAGAGAAGTAATTTAAACTAAGTTTTTTAATAGAGGAGATTTCAAAATGGCAGAATCAACATTAATTCCACCGCATGGCGCAGATGAATTAATGCCTCTCCTTTTAGAGGGAGATGAACTTGCCGCGGAACGCAAACGTGCAGAAAGTCTGCCCCAGGCTCGCATTACTTCACGCGAAGCCGGTGATTTAATTATGCTTGGGATCGGCGGTTTTACGCCGCTCAAGGGCTTCATGGGTCACGACGATTGGAAAGGCGTTTGCCAGGACATGAAAATGACCGATGGCACATTCTGGCCTATCCCAATTACTGTAAGCGTTGACAAAGCATTTGCCGATTCGCTCAAAGACGGCGACGAGATTGCGCTGATCAATGACGAAGATGGCGAGATAATGGCTACCATGAAGGTAGAGGAAAAGTACGCCATCGATAAAAAATTCGAGTGCAAGCACGTTTATACCACGGACGATATCGAACATCCGGGCGTTAAAATGGTCATGGCGCAGAAAGACGTCAACCTCGGCGGCCCGGTGAAAGTATTGTCGGAAAGTATTTTCCCGAAGGAATTCGCAAAATTATACCAGCGTCCGGCGGAATCGAGAGCGACATTCGAAGCGAAAGGCTGGAAAACAATCGCAGCTTTACAGCTTCGCAATCCGATGCACCGTTCGCATGAATACCTTGCGAAGATCGCTCTGGAAGTTTCCGACGGACTTTACATTCATCAATTGGTCGGCAAGCTGAAACCCGGCGATATTCCCGCCGATGTTCGCGTAAAGTGCATCAACACGCTGGTTGAAAACTACTTTGTCAAAGACTCGGTCGTAACTGGCGGCTATCCGCTGGATATGCGCTACGCAGGACCGCGCGAGGCTTTGCTGCACGCCGTGTTCCGTCAAAACTTCGGATGCTCGCATCTGATCGTAGGCCGCGATCATGCAGGCGTAGGCGACTATTACGGTCCGTTCGACGCGCAGAATATTTTCCATGAACTGTGGGAAGGCGCTCTGCAACTGAAGCCCCTGCCGATCGACTGGACGTTCTACTGCTACACTTGCGCCGGCATGGCTTCGATGAAGACCTGTCCGCATGGCAAGGAAGAAAGGCTTTTCCTTTCCGGCACGAAGCTGCGCAAGATGCTGAGCGAAGGTCAAACGGATGAGATTCCGAAAGAATTCAGCCGTCCCGAAGTGTTAAAGATATTAATGGATTATTACGCCGGTTTATCCGAGAAGGTTGAAGTTAAGCTTCATGGCCACGCAACCGGCGACGCCAAGTAAAATCGAAAACAAAAAGGTGTTTTGGAAAACGAAAATCCCAAAACCAGGTTCATATATAATCAGGAGGTAAGATGCCAAGCTATGTAAATCCCGAGAAATGCGACGGATGCAAAGCATTGGACAAAACAGCATGCCAGTATATCTGCCCCAATGATCTCATGGTCTTGAATAAAAAGACCGAGAAGGCAACCAACATTGAGCCGGAGATGTGCTGGGAGTGCTACAACTGCGTGAAGATTTGCCCGCAGGATGCAGTCGAAGTTCGCGGATACGCAGATTTCGTTCCGCTGGGTGCGATGGTAACGCCAATGCGCAGTACGGATTCCATTATGTGGACGGTTAAGTTCCGCAATGGAAACCTGAAAAGATTCAAGTTCCCGATCCGTACAACTGCAGAAGGTTCAGCAGTACCCGACGGCGGTTGGGAGACCGGCGCCGACGATCTTGACAGCCCGGTTCTGTTCACAGAACCAGGTTCATGTGGTTTAGATGAATTATACACCCTTAAGTAGGAGGAGCCGTCATGCCGAATTTTGAAACTGTAGAAGTAAAAACCGATCTTCTCATACTCGGTGGCGGTATGGCAGCTTGCGGCGCAGCCGTGGAAGCAGCCTACTGGGCAAAGAAGCACGACGTTCAGGTTACAATGGTCGATAAGGCCGCTGTGGACCGCTCAGGCGCCGTTGCTATGGGTCTTTCCGCTATTAACCAGTATGTGGGAATCAAAGACGGTCAGAATACCGTCAAAGATTACGTTGAATACGTACGCAACGACTTAATGGGCATAACCCGCGAAGACTTGGTGGCGAATATCGCCCGCCACGTCGATTCATCCGTTCACCTTTTCGAAAAATGGGGACTCCCAATTTGGAAAGCTGAAGATGGCGGTTATGTTCACGAAGGTCGCTGGCAGCTTATGATCAATGGTGAATCTTATAAGGTCATCGTTGCTGAAGCAGCCAAAAACGCACTCGGAATCGACAATATTTATGAACGCGTTTTCATCGTCGGTCCGTTGATGAACGGCAACCGCTGCGTTGGCGCAGTCGGATTTTCCGTTCGCGAAAACAAATTCTACGTCTTTACGGCGAAAGCAGTTATCGCTGTAATGGGCGGAGCTGTTCATGTCTTTAAGCCGCGTTCATCCGGCGAAGGTCTTGGACGCGCCTGGTATCCGCCGTGGAACTCCGGTTCCTCTGCATATTTCACGCTGAAAGCCGGCGCTGAAATGACCTGCCAGGAAGTTCGCTTCATTCCGGTGCGCTTCAAGGACGCCTACGGTCCTGTCGGCGCCTGGTTCCTGCTGTTCAAGTCCCGCGCAACCAACGGACTCGGCGAAGCCTATATGGAAACCCGCCGCCCTGAGCTCGAGAACTGGAAACCTTACGGCAGCGTAAAGCCCGTTCCGGCTAACCTCCGCAACTGGCTGATGATGCTTGACGTCATGGAAGGCAAGGGACCCATCTTCATGAGAACTGAAGAAGCCATCGCCAACCTGGCTGAAAAGTACAAAGACGACAAGAAAGCCTACAAGAAGAAGATGAAGGAACTCGAAAGCGAAGCCTGGGAAGACTTCCTCGATATGACCATTTCTCAGGCGGTTCTCTGGGCCGCCTCCGATGTGGCTCCCGAAGAAAAGCCCTCCGAAATCGCCGCCGCCGAGCCGTACTTCATCGGTTCGCACTCCGGCGCTTCCGGCGCATGGGTTAGCGGACCTGCCGACCTGCAGAACGATGACACCAAAGGCGAATACTACTGGGATTACCCGCAGATGTCAACCGTCGATGGACTGTTCTGCGCAGGCGACGCTTCCGGCGCTTCCTCGCATAAGTTCTCATCGGGTTCGCACGCTGAAGGCCGTATCGCAGGCAAAGCCGCTGTAAAGTGGGTTGTCGATCATCCGGAAGATGTATCTTTCGATGGAGATATCGAAGCAATAAAGGAAGAAATCCTTGCTCCGATGGATCTGTTCGATAAACACTCGAAAGAGACGACCGATCCTCACATCAACGCAAATTACATCCGCCCGAAAATGTTCATGTTCCGACTCCAGAAGATCATGGACGAATATGCAGGCGGAGTTTCTTCTCAATTTAAGACCAGCAAGTCCAATCTTGAGAAAGGTCTCGAGCTGTTAGGCGTTCTCGCTGAAGACTCGAAGAAGCTGGCTGCGGAAGATCTGCATGAATTAATGCGCGCCTGGGAGAACGTCCACCGTATGTGGCAGGCGGAAGCTCATGTTCGCACGATTCTGTTCCGCGAAGAAACCCGTTGGCCCGGATATTATTTCCGCGCGGATACCCCGGCGATGAACAACAAAGATTGGCTGGTATTTGCTAATTGTAAATACGATCCGAACAAAGCCGAATGGGAAATGATTAAGCGACCTGTGAAGCACATTTTCCCGTGCCCTGAAGACCATGAGTTGTTAGGCGGCTAATCTTCCCGGTCAGATACGTCTATGACGTATTTTACTGGTTGTTGGAAATAAACGGAAGCCCCCGGTGAGGGGCTTCCGTTTATGAAATACTTTTTCCCTATTTGAACTTTTTTATTAAAAGCAAAACCATTTAATGGCATAAGTGTTGCAATAACTAATGTTACATATCGCAAAAAGTAAGTAAACACACTGAATTAGAGCGATAAAGCGACGTCATGAGTGATATTTCACAAAATTTGAGTTGGATTTTGGATTCGAATCAGGAAAAGATCATCGATATTCAGAAATGCCCGCATTGCGGTTCAGATTTGAAGAAAATGGAGATGCCGCCTGAAGCGGGATATGAGGTAGAGTATTTTAAGGTTTGTTTCAACGATGAATGTCCCTACTTCGTTCGAGGTTGGTCATGGATGATGAGTCAGTTTAGAACGAATACATCATACAGATATTTCTTTAATCCGAAAACCGGTCAAACAGGCCCTTTGCCCGTCTGGTCGAAGAACGCGATGAAGGATCGGATTATTGGTTAGCAGCGCGAACACTCTTGTTCGCGGATGTCGTGGACGTCCAAATGTAAACAACGTCCGAACAAGAGTGTTCGGGCTGCTTGGATTGATCGAACAAGAGTATTTAGATCGCAAAACAATTTAAAAAATCGAGAGTGGATGAGTTTCGAAGAAATCGAAAAGCTTAAGGAAAAGATTCTTAAGGAATACCCAAGGTTAAGTGAAGAGGATATATTTCAATTCGAATGCGGACCGCATTTGGATTGTTTCAATGCTTGTTGCGCCGACGTCAATATTTTCTTGACGCCTTATGACGTTATGCGAATGAAAAATGCATTGGATCTCAGGTCGGATCAGTTTTTAAGCAGATATACGATCGTGCCGTTCGATGAAAAGCAGAAGCTGCCTATGCCGCTGATGCTGATGAAGGATACGGATAAAAAGGAATGCCATTTTGTCGATCAGGAAAAAGGCTGTACGATCTATGATAATCGCCCCTGGCCCTGCCGGATGTACCCGTTGGGCTCGGCATCGCCTTCCGAGATGGAAGGATTGAACGATGAAAAGTTTTATTTCGAAATGCGCGAAGACGTTTGTCATGGTTTCGGCTGTGAAAAAAAATGGAAAATAGGCGAGTGGATCGACGATCAGGGTATCAGACCCTATGATGAGTTCGGTGAACTTTTCAAAGAAGTGACTTTACACTCGAAACTTACAAAGGGCTGGAAACCTACGCCGAAACATGTGGAAATGTACTGGATGGCTTTATACGATTTGGATAAATTCAGAACTTTCATTTTTGGAAGTACGTTTTTACAGAGATTCGATATTTCTGACAATGAGTTAAGTTTGCTGGAAAAGGATGATGAAGAATTGCTCAGATTTGGATTTAAATGGGTGAAAGTGGCTTTATTCGGTGAGAAAACAGTGCCGATAAAGCCGGAAGCGGCTTCGAAATTTAAGCAACCCGTTTCCCAGAAATAGGATACAAGATTGGCATCGACTTACAAGACAGACGCTAAATTCATAAAAAGAATTGAATCCGCTGGCGGCGAGGATCTTAAGAAATGCTACCAGTGTGCGACTTGCTCCGCTGTATGTAAATTGACGCCGGAAGACCGGCCGTTCCCGCGCAAAGAAATGATGTACGCCCAATGGGGGTTAGAAGATAAGCTCGCGGCGGATCCGGATATCTGGCTTTGCCATCAATGTAATGACTGCAATGTAAAATGCCCCAGAGGCGCTCGACCGGGAGACGTTATGGCGGCGGCGCGAAATCATGCGTTCGAGCATTACGCATTCCCTCCGTTTATGGGAAAGCTTCTCGCGAGACCGTCGGGATTGCCGATTTTGTTTATTATTCCGATAATTATTGTGGCGCTGTTAGCCGATTGGTCGAAGATAACCGAATTCACAGGCCATGTTCACTTTACCGAGTTCGTTAAGAACGGATTGATCGAAGGTTTGTGGATGGCGGGCAACATTATGATTTTTGCATTCGCAGCCGTCGGTTTGCATCGGTTTTATAAGGCAATGGTTCGCGAAGGCGGAATTAAGCCCAAGATCGGTTTCATGACTGCGCTTTTTCGGACGATAAGCGATATTATCAACCACAATCGGTTTGGAAGATGCGACGCCGCGAAATATCGCAGAGCCGCTCACTTGTTAGTTTTTTATGGATTTATCGGCGCAATGGCTACGGCGGGGTTAGCGCTGGCGAGAATGGAATACTTGCATTTGATTCATCCGGCTCATTACCCGTTAGACGCTATTCCATCGATGGCGATGTACCATCCGATTAAGATTTTGGGCAATGTCAGCGGTCTGGCGTTGTTGGCGGGACTGGCGATAGTGATAGTTATTCGCGCGCGCGACCCTGAAGCGGGCGGAGCGATGAGGTATTCCTACACGCTGTTCTATGTGGTGTTATTAGGCGTGGCGTTTACCGGGATGATAATACAGTTCTTACGCATGGGCGAACTGCCGATGCTGGCTTACGGGACATACTACGTTCACCTCGTGCTGGTGTTCTTCTTGCTATGGTATGCGCCCTACAGTCATTTCGGGCACATGTTCTATCGCACCCTGGGGATGACTTACGCCAAGTCAATCGGGCGCGAACCGCAGAAATTGCGGTAAATTTGATTTTTAGACTTTAAATTCAGATAATTTTGTTAACCGGGATAAGAGGTTTTTTGTTAAATGGCACAATTCAGAAATGACAATAACAGCCTTGAAGCCGATCTGGTCGTGGTCGGCGGCGGGATTTCCGGTATTACCGCCGCTATTGAAGCCGCAGAGGTCGGGAAAAAGGTTGTATTGCTTGAAAAGGAACATTTTCTCGGTGGCCGGGTAGCTCAACTCCACCGATATTTTCCAAAGATCTGTCCTCCATTCTGCGGACTGGAGATAAATTTTAGACGGATAAAAAACAATCCCAACATTACCGTCCTGACCGGAGCCAAACTTGACAAGATCGAAGGCGGCGTTGGGAATTACACGGTTCAGACTACATTAGAACCGAGATACGTAACGGAAGCGTGCACTGCTTGCGGAGACTGCGAAAAAGCTTGTGAAGTCGAGGTCGATGATCCGTTTAACTTCGGATTAAAAAAGGCTAAAGCCATCAGGCTGCCAAATGAAATGGCTTTCCCAAATCTCTATATGGTCGCCCCCGAGACGGTGAACGATCCTGCGATGAAAAAGTTAGTCGAAATTTGCCCGGCGAATGCGATTGATTTGGATATGAAGGAAGAGCAGGTTTCAGTGAAGGGCAAATCGATTATCTGGGCTACAGGATGGGAGCCGTACGATGCGACCAAGCTTGAGGGCATGAATTACGGCAAGCTTCCCAATGTTGTAACGAACATGGTTATGGAGCGGATGATAGCCGCCGGCGGGATTTATAACGGCAAGCTGCTTCGTCCGTCCGACGGCAAGGAATTGAACAAGGTTGCATTTGTCCAGTGCGCCGGATCGCGCGATAGAAATCATTTGCCGTATTGTTCGGCTATTTGCTGCATGGCGTCGCTAAAGCAGAGCCGGTATGTTCGCGAACAATATCCCGATGCGGAAATACACGTATTTTTTATCGATGCGAGAACGCCTGGACGATGGGAAGATTTCTATCAAAACGTGCAAGACGATGAAAAAACAATCATCCATCGCGGTAAAGTTGCAAAGATTGAAGAGGCTGAAGACGGCATGGTTACAGTTGTCGGTGAGAACACGCTCACAGGAAATTTAGAGCGCGTAACTGTTGATATGGCGGTTCTGGCGACCGGAATGCAGCCGGCGGCAAAAACCGAAAAGCCATTGGTGAATGTAACGCAGGATGAATTCGGTTTTATTTGGCAGGGAGACGCCATAGGAGCCGGAGTAGCAACCGGACCTAAAGACGTAGCGGGCAGCAATCAGGATGCAACCGGCGCGGTTGCGAAAGCTTTGATGCAAATAGCGGGGGCGAAATAATGGAAAAGAAAATCGGAATTTACCTCTGTACAGGCTGTGGAATCGACAAGACGATCGATTTCGATGAGTTGAAAGATACGATAGAGGATGAACTTAATTTTGAGGTTCTCCACACTGATCCTTTAGTGTGCGGAGAATGCGTTAATAAAATTAAGTCGGATATCGATGAAAAAGGTCTGAATAAGATCATCGTCGGAGCCTGTTCCGGCAGATATTTCACCGAGCGATTCGATTTCGGACCCGGTGTTCTTGTAGAGCGAGTTCCGCTTAGAGAATATGTGGCGTGGACTCAGAATCGGGAAGATTTCGAGGAAGACGATTGGGATGAGGACGAGCACCCAATTCATGAAATGGCTGCGGATTATATCCGCATGGCTTCTGCGAAGGTTGAAAACGGCGAAGCGCCGGCTCCGATAGATGAGGAAGTTAATAAGGATATAATGGTCGTTGGGGGCGGCGTTTCCGGCATGTCGGCTGCGCTCGCCGTCGCTAAAGCAGGTTACAAAGCTGTTCTGGTTGAAAAGGAAGATAAACTTGGCGGATGGGCTGGAAAATACCATAAAGTTTTTCCTTCTGAACCACCCTTTACGGAATTGGTCGATCCACCTGTAAAAGGACTTGTCCAAGAAATCGACAACAATAAGAACATTACAGTTCACACTTCGACCAGAGTCTGGAATACCAAAGGACAACCCGGGCAGTTTGAGGTGACGCTGAAAAATAGATCCGGAGAACAAGTCATAAATATTGGCGCTATAGTCCAGGCAACCGGCTTTAAACCTTATGACGCGAATAATCTTAAGGATAAATACGGCTATGGCAGGTTGAAAAACGTGGTAACCGCTGTCGAACTTGAGGAAATGGTGCAAAACGGCGGAATAAAGCGCCCTTCCGATGGGCAGGCGCCTAAAAGAGTCGCCATAGTCCATTGCGCCGGATCCAGGGATAAGGAGCATCTGCCTTATTGTTCCGCAGCGTGCTGCCGCACAGCGTTGAAACAGTCTTTATATGTCCGGGATATGATTAAAGATTCGGAAGTATTCCTGCTGTATAAGGACATTAGAAGTCCCGGTTTGTACGAACAATTCTATGAAGCGGTTCAGCAGAAGGAAGGCGTGTATCTGACCAAAGGCGAAATTGCCGGCGTCGATGGCGTCGATAATGAAGGAATCAAAGTCTCGCTTGAGGATACGCTGTTAGGCGAACCGATCGACGTTGAAGCCGATCTTCTGGTATTAGCGACAGGTATCGTTCCCGACGCCACGCCGATTGTGGATAAACCATTAGTAGCCGATCCTAAAAAAGAGGAAGAGGAGGAAGAAGAAGAGGAAAAAGAGGAAAAAGCAAAAGATCCGTCAGAATTTGTGCTTAATTTGCAATATATGCAAGGACCGGACGCTCCAACATTGAAATATGGGTTCCCTGATTCCCATTTTATATGTTTTCCTTATGAGACGAGGCGAACCGGCATTTATATGTCGGGCATGGTTCGCGCTCCGATGGATATTGCCACTGCAAGGAATGATGGTTTGGGAGCGGCTTTAAAAGCCATACAATCGGTGGAAATTTCAGATCGCGGCGTAGCCGTGCATCCCAGATCAGGCGACGCCAGTTTTCCGGATTTCTTCCTGCAGCGCTGTACGCAGTGCAAGCGTTGCACACAGGAATGTCCGTTTGGTACGCTGGACGAAGATGAAAAGGGTACGCCCATGCCAAATCTGCTTCGATGCCGTCGGTGCGGAATTTGTATGGGAGCCTGTCCTGAACGGATTATTTCCTTTAAGAATTATGGACCGAATATGGTTTCGCAGATGATCAAGAGCATCGAGATCCCGGACGAAGAAGATGAGAAACCAAGAGTTCTTGTATTTATGTGCGAAAACGATGCTATACCGGCGCTGGACGTTGCGGCGATGCATCGTGTAAAATTGCCGGCATGGGCGAGGATAATTCCGGTCAGATGCATCGGTTCGGTGAACACGGTTTGGATTGCAGATGCGTTGTCGAATGGATTTGACGGTATTATGCTTCTCGGATGTCAGAGAGGCGATGATTATCAGTGTCACTTTATTCGCGGCAGTGAATTGGCTAAGATCAGAATGAAGAATGTGCAGGAGAAATTAGAACAGTTAGTGCTTGAGCGCGAACGCGTTAAGATCGAATCGGTCGAAATTTCCGATTGGGAATACGTTGCCGGGTTGATAAACGAGTTCTGCGAGGAAATCGAGGAACTGGAGCCAAATCCCTACAAAGGATTTTAGTTGGATATTCAGTAAAAAAGTTTCGTAAATAAATGTCCTCAACATAACTAAACTGAGGAGAGTCATGGCTGATGTAAAAAGAGAGGCCACTGGAAAACTTTCGGAGTTAAAGAAAGGGGCCTGGCCCAGCTTTGTAAAGGAAATTGAAGCTGCGGCGCAAACAAATGATATGTCCAATGCATTATTGGGCGTATTGGAACGTTCTTACAATGAGAGAATCGGACACTGGAAACATGGCGGCATCGTAGGCGTCATGGGATATGGCGGCGGCGTCATTGGGCGTTATGTCGATATTCCCGAGGATTATCCGGCGATTTCGCATTTTCACACGCTACGTATTAACCAGCCCGCTGGATGGTTTTACACAACCGATGTATTGCGTAAGCTGTGCGATATTTGGGAAGAACATGGATCCGGCTTGACCAATATGCACGGATCGACTGGAGACATCGTATTTTTAGGCACTACTACCGATGAACTCGAACCGACCTTTGCTGAGTTAACAAAACTTGGCTTTGACCTTGGCGGCTCGGGATCGGTATTGCGCACGCCTTCCTGCTGTAATGGACCGGCACGCTGCGAATGGGCGATGTACGATACTTTAAGGGTAACATACGACTTGACGATGCAATATCAAGACGAGCTGCACCGTCCGTTTTTCCCTTACAAGTTTAAGTTTAAGATGGCGGGCTGCCCTAACGATTGCGTAGCGTCGATTGCCCGCGCCGATATGTCGATTATCGGAACCTGGCGCGATGATATTCAAATCGATCAGGATCGTGTTGGACAGTATGTGGATGAAGGCTTGAATATTGGACGCGACGTAATCAACCGCTGCCCGACCCAGTGTATGGAATGGGACGGCAAACAGTTGAACATCGACAACCGGAATTGTACGCGCTGTATGCATTGTATTAACGTTATGCATCGCGCGCTGAAACCCGGTAAAGACCGCGGAGCTACTATTCTGTTGGGCGCGAAAGCTCCTATTCTTGAAGGCGCAATGCTTTCGAGCGTTTTGATTCCCTTCATGCAGATGGATCCGCCATATAACGACGATGATCCTAATTTTGAAGATCTCAAAGAACTCGTCGATGAGATTTGGGATCTCTGGGGCGAAGAAGGCAAGAACCGCGAACGCGTTGGCGAATTCATTCAGCGCATCGGTTTGGGCAACTTCCTCGACGCCATCGGGCTTGAACCCGAAGCGGAAATGGTCGCTCATCCTCGTACGAATCCTTATGTGTTCTACGAGTTAGGCGAGGCAGAGGAAGATTAATTCTTCCCTCGTAGTTGTTTGTTCAATTTCGAAAAATAATTAGGATATAAAGGAGTCAGAAATGGCTGCAGAACCTGCACAAAGGATTACGGACATTGGTCCGCCTCATTATGAATTAAATCTCCCGCCCGTAATTAAAGAAAACTACGGCAAGTGGGATTACCATGAGATTCTTGAACCGGGCATATATATGCACGTTGCGGAATCGGGCGATTCGATTTACACAATTCGCGCTGCTTCGGCGCGGATTATGTCGATTCAGAAAATCAGGCAACTCTGCGACATTGCCGATAAGTATTGTGACGGATATTTCCGTTTTACAAGTCGTAATAACGTGGAGATGCTGACCACCAAGAAAGAAAATTTACAGCCCATAAAGAAAGCGATTGAGAGCTTAGGGCATCCTGTTGGCGGTGTAGCGAATTCGATTTCGAATATCGTTCATACACAAGGTTGGGTGCACTGCCACTCGGCGGCAACTGACGCATCCGGCATCGTTAAAGCGGTGATGGATGAATTGATCGATGAATTCACCAATACCCGTTTACCCGGCAAAATCAGAATTGCATTGGCTTGCTGTCTGAATATGTGCGGCGCCGTACACTGCTCGGATATTGCTATTTTAGGAATTCACCGCCGCGCCCCTGTGGTAGATCACGGGAATCTTCGCAAAGTCTGCGAAATTCCAAACGTGACCGCTTCCTGCCCGACAGCGGCAATTCGTCCGGCGGAAGTCGATGGCAATCCGTCCGTCGAAGTTTTGGAAGAACGCTGCATGTATTGCGCGAACTGCTATACGGTTTGCCCGGCAATGCCACTGAACGATCCGGTAACTGACGGCGTTTCGATCTGGGTCGGCGGAAAAGTATCGAACGCTCGCATGGAGCCGATGTTCTCAAAATTGGCAATTCCTTACATTCCAAATAATCCACCGCGGTGGCCAGAGGTCGTCGATGCGGTCAAAAATATTGTTAATATCTGGAAAGAAAATGCGCATCCTTACGAAAGAGTAGGCGAATGGATCGAACGAATCGGTTGGCCAAGATTCTTTGAGATGACCGGCGTCGAATTCCAGAAAGAACATATCGATGACTTTAAACATGCAGGATTGACCTATAAGACGTCTGCGCACCTGCGGTTTTAGTTGACACATAATTAAGGAGGCCATATCATGGCTGATCAACCGACACGCGATGAACTTGCAGACGTAATGTACAAGTTGGTAAAAGAGGGAACCGGACAGAAAAAATACAAATCCGGCGACCTCGTAAAAGCCGTAAGGGAGATGTATCCCGACGTCGATAAGAAATTAGCCAAAGACGCGGTTAAGTATCTCGTTGACAGCGGTCGCTGCGTCTATACCTATTTCGGAGGCAGCTTTGTAGAACTGCCTCATAAAGAAGGCGCCGCAAACTAAACCTGGAATCGAGTAAAACTGTGTACAATCCGCCCCGCTTGATAATTGCCGGGACGGGAGGCGACAGCGGAAAAACCCTCGTAACGTTAGGATTAATAAATGCCTGGCGTTGCGAGGGGGTTCCAGTGGTTCCTTTTAAGAAAGGACCGGACTATATTGATCCCGCTTGGCTGAAACTTGCTGCGGGAAACCACGCCAGAAATCTCGATACGTGGATGATGGGCGCTGAGAATGTCGTTAGTTCATTCCACAGATTTTGCACTAATGATGGAATTAATATCATCGAGGCAAATCGCGGACTGCACGACGGCGAAGATTCAAGGGGAACTCACTCGTCTGCAGAACTGGCCAAGTTGCTAAAATGTCCGGTGGCGCTTGTTCTGCCGGTTGTGAAAGTGACCAGAACCGCAGCGGCGATCCTTTTAGGAATCAAGCTCTTTGACAAAAATGTAAATCTCTGCGGCGTCATTCTAAATAACGTCGCCACCAAACGACAGGAATCGGTTATACGCGGCGCTATCGAAAACGAAACCGGAATTCCGGCGCTTGGCGCGGTATATCGAAACAAAACCGATCTGCTGCCGGGCAGACATTTGGGATTAATAACGCCTGAGGAAAATCAACAGGCGGTTAAAGCGATCGAGGAGGCCGGAAAATTGATTCGCGACAGCGTCGATCTTAGTAAAATATCCGCCGCTTGTCACAGCGCTCCCGGACTAAAAAAAGATCTTGGCGATAATACGAAACTTACGTCAGATACAGTAATTAAGCGTAGATTAAAGATCGGTTATTTTACCGGATCGGCGTTTACTTTTTACTATCCGGAGAATCTCGAAAGTCTTGAGAGCGACAGCGTCGAGTTAATACCGGTTAATCCATTTGAATTAAGGGAGCTTCCCGATATCGACGCGCTGTATATCGGTGGAGGATTTCCTGAGACGCATGGAGCTAAGCTGTCAGATAACAAAGGATTTTTAGACTCTGTGCGCAGACACGCTGAAAACGGATTGCCGATTTACGCCGAATGCGGCGGGTTGATGTTTTTATGCAGGAGGATAATTTGGAATGATAAGCAATTTCCCATGGCGGGCGTTTTCGAACATGACGTTTCGATTAGCAGGAAACCGGCGGGACATGGATATGTCGAGGTCGAGGTCGATAGAGCGAATCCATTTTATGAAACGGGTACGCGAATCAGGGGTCATGAGTTTCATTATTCCAACTTGGTAAATTTTGATGAAACAATCAGTACTGCTTTTTCAGTAAAAAGAGGCAGAGGATTAGGATTGCAAAGAGACGGGTTAATAAAGCGCAACGTTTTGGCGGCTTATCTACATGTACATGCAATTGGAACGGATGTGTGGCGAAATGGTATAATATATGCAACGGAAAATTTTAATCGAACAAAATTGAAAAGAAAGGATCAATAGTTAAAAGGAACCTATTTATTAAAAGTCGAGGAGGATCGTTGTATCATAAGAGAAAAAGAGAGTTTTCGTTAACAGAGTAAAAAGAACATGGCGCTTAAGAGAAAACCAAAAAAGAAGCTTGACATAAAATCATCAGGCGCTTCCGGATCTTCGGGAGTGGAAACCAGTCCTCTTCGTCCATACCATTTGGAGAAATTGGCTCCATGTATGGATTCGTGTCCGCAAGGCACCGAAATACGTAAGATGCTGATGACAATCGCTCAGGCGGAAAAGTACGAAAAGCCGATTGAACAGGCGTTCAAGGAAGCCTGGGAGATTATAGCGGAAAAAAATCCTTTGCCTGCAGTTTGCGGCAGGGTTTGCCCTCATCCTTGTGAGGAAGGATGCAACCGGAACGAACGGGATGAAGCAGTCGGTATTAATAATATCGAACGATTTGTCGGCGACTGGGGGCTGGAGCAGAATTTAGCTTTTAAGAAAGTTACCGATGAAAAGAGATCCGAAAAGGTCGCCGTTATCGGCGCCGGACCCGCTGGTTTGAGCTGTGCGTATCATCTGGCAAAACGCGGATATGGAGTTACAATTTTCGAAGCGTTCGATAAAGCCGGCGGTATGCTCAGGTACGGCATCCCCGCTTATCGTCTGCCGCGCGATATACTTGACGGCGAAATTCAGAAGATTCTGGATCTAGGCGTCGAATTAAAAACCAACGTCGCAGTCGGTAAGGACCTACCTTACGAACAGGTGCAAAAAGACTACGACGCCGTTTTCGTCGGCATCGGCGCTCACAAGGGCAAAGGACTTAGAGTTGAAGGCGAGGATGCTGAAAATGTTTATACCGGCGTAGAGTTCCTCAATCTTGTCAACAACGGCAAGCCCGTCGAAACCGGCGATAAAGTCGTCGTAATCGGCGGGGGAGACACAGCGATCGACGCGGCTCGCGTTGCCCTGCGTATCGGCGCAAAAGAAGTTACAATTCTTTATCGCCGCACGCGCAACGAAATGCCGGCGATTGAAGAAGAAATCGTAGGCGCCGAGGAAGAGGGAATTATCTTCCATTTTCTCGCCGCTCCGATTGAAATTGAGACCAAAGACGGCAATGCTGTCCGCATGAAATGCCAGCAGATGGAGCTTGGCGAACCTGATTCATCGGGACGCCGCCGTCCTGTTCCGATTGAAGGCGACACTTTCGACATAGATGTTACCTGCGTAATTCCGGCTATTTCGCAAGAGCCGGATTTTGAAGGCTTAGACGATCTTCACGAAGGCAAAGACTGGGTAAAAGCCGATGAAAAAGGCGTGACGCCGGTCGATAAAACTTACGCAGGCGGCGATACAGTCGATCTTGGCTTGGTTACAATTGCCATCGCTCAGGGAAGACTGGCTGCAGAGACGATGGATGCTCGGTTCCGCGGCGAGGAGCCTGAAACGAAGAAGAAACTTGAAGTCATTAAAGCCGACCGGCTCGTTTTGTCTTATTATGAAAAGAAGATGAGACAGCATTGCGAGGAAATGGCTGTCGATGAACGTTTTGAAAATCCCTGGGCTGAAATTAAGTCAACCTTGACGCAGGATCAGGTTGTCGAGGAAGCCAGCAGATGTATGAGCTGCGGTTCATGTTTCGATTGCGGCACCTGCTGGAGCTATTGTCAGGACAATGCAATCAAGAAACCGTTAAAGCCTGGCGATCCATATACATTTAAAATGGAATTTTGTAACGGTTGCAGCAAATGTAAAGACGCCTGCCCGTGCGGTTACATTGAAATGAAGTAAACCGTTAAACAGGCAAAACCAATTTACTTAAATACATTAGGGAGGAGACCCAATGGCACAATTTGAATGGAACGATGTTAACATCGAAGTCGATGAAGACGGATTTATGCAGGAACCGGATGAATGGAACGAACGCGTAGCTTTGGCTTTGGCAAGTACCGAAGGCGTAGATGACCTTTCCGAAGATCACTGGAAAGTCGTCAATTACCTTCGCGAATACTACCAAAAATTCGGGATCGCACCGATGATCCGCAAGCTTTGCAAGGAAACCGGATTTTCTTTAAAGCAAATCTACGACCTGTTCCCTTCCGGTCCAGCTAAAGGCGCTTGTAAAGTTGCCGGTTTGGCGAAGCCGACTGGCTGCGTCTGATTCTATTTTCAAACACTATTTAAATCGATCGGCGAGTGGTTGTCTATTTCAGGATATCACTCGCCGATTTGATAAGTTCCATAAAATCATTCTTTGTGTTTGATTTGGAACAAAGTCAGTCAGAATTAATATCTGCTGTTATATTCATAAGCAAGGTATTTGTGAAAAACAGCGCAAAGTTTTTGGATTTGGTTGGGGATGAATTTACAGGAAATTCTTAGAGCGGATAAGTCCAGGTTGCTCAACTCTTGGAAAAACCGCATTTTGGAGGCATATCCGAGCGAATCCGTGAACTTTTTTGACCGTCAGAAAAATCGGTTTTCAAATCCGGTTGGCGTTGGTATTGCGGAAAGCATCGAGAGAATTTTTGATTTTCTCAGCGGCGCCGCCGGAAAAGAAGAAGCTGATTCGGCTGTGGAAAATATTACGCGCATCCGATCAGTGCAGGATTTTAAACCGTCCGAAGCGACGGATTTTCTCTTTCTGCTTAAGAGGATTATTAAGGATCACATATCTGACAGACTTAACAATGTTTTAATCTTAGAGCAATTTTTCGATTTGCAGTATCAGATAGATTCGCTTTGCATGCAATGCTTTAATCATTATGATTCCTGTAAAGAGCAACTATATAAGGTTCAAGCCGAACAAGTGAAGAGGTATTATTTCAGACTTTTGGAACGTCATCCCTATTTTGTTCAACCGGAACAGGAAAATGCAGACCAGAACAAAGAAAAATAAAAATTTAAAGGGGAGATACTAATGAGTATTTTCGTATCTCTCGTTCTTGTTTTTCTTCTGGTTGCGCTGCCGCTCTTTGGCGCGCAATCGGGAGGAATACAGTTTCTTTTTGGCGTTATAATTCCATATATCGCTATTTTGGTTTTCCTTGCCGGATTTTTACTGAGGATAATCAACTGGGCAAAGTCGCCAGTTCCCTTTAAGATTCCGACAACATGCGGCCAGGAAAAATCACTGCCTTGGATCAAGCAAAACAATCTGGAAAGTCCAAGCAATACACGTGGATTGCTCGGCAGGATGTTTTTTGAGATTTTCTTTTTTCGATCTCTATTCAGAAACACCCGATCCGAATTAAAGGATGGACCTAAAATTGTTTATGGTTCCACAAAATGGTTATGGGCTGCCGGATTAGCTTTTCATTATTCATTTCTGATAATTTTTATTCGCCATTTTAAACTATTTGTCGATCCAACGCCGGGATTTGTTAAAGCGGTAGAATTCGTCGATGGTTTTCTACAAGTAGGTCTTCCGATTATTTTTATGACCGACGCCGTCATATTAATCGCTGTTACTTACTTGTTTTTAAGGCGGATCATCGATCCGAAATTGCGATACATGTCGATGCTGACAGACTATTTCCCTTTATTTCTGATTTTAGGTATCGCAATCACCGGAATTTTCATGAGATATTTCACGAAAATCGATCTCGTCAGCGTCAAGGAAATGGCGATGGGATTGTTAACATTTCAGCCAACCATACCTGAAGGAATAGGATCGCTGTTTTTTACGCATCTCTTTCTCGTTTGCGTTTTGCTGATATATTTCCCTTTCAGCAAATTGATGCACATGGGTGGAATCTTCATGAGTCCGACCAGAAACATGGTCAATGATAACCGTATCAAACGGCATGAGAATCCATGGAATTACGATGTTAAAACGCATACTTATGAGGAGTATGAAGATGAGTTTCGCGATCTTATGCGCGATGCGGGAATGCCTTTGGAAAAGGATAATGAGAAGGAGAAGAAATAGCTGTGTCAGAACAACAAGTTAAACCTGAAAAGGTTGCGCAAATAGATTTCAAGCCGCCGCGAAAGAAATGGACGGATCCGAAAGTCGAGTTTAAAAAAGGCGCGTATAATTATGCGGCGACGCCGAAGTCGCAAGCTTATTTGGAACTGCCCTACCCGCGGAAATGGCAGCCGACGGACGACGATTGGCAGCTCCCCGAAAACTGGCAGGAGATTTTGTTCGAGGCGTTCCGGGTAAGATTGGATCGATTCCGGTCGCTTAAGATTTTTATGGACATTTGCGTAAGGTGCGGCGCATGCGCGGATAAATGCCATTTCTTTATCGGTTCCGGCGATCCGAAAAACATGCCGGTTCTGCGCGCGGAATTGTTCCGGTCGATTTATCGCAAGAAATATACATTAGCCGGCAAGCTGATGGGCGAAATGGTCGGCGCGCGCGAACTTACTTACGACGTGCTGAAAGAATGGTTCTTTTATTTCTATCAGTGTACGGAATGCCGCCGCTGCTCGGTTTTCTGCCCGTATGGCGTCGACACCGCGGAGATCACGATGATCGCCCGTGAAATCATGCAGGAGATCGGCATTGGAATCGATTGGGTTACGACTCCGGCGGCGAACTGTTTTCGAACCGGCAACCACTTGGGAATCCAGCCTCACGGCTTTCAAGACAGCGTCGAATTTGCCATGGACGACCTGCATGACATTACCGGCATTAAAGTCGATGCTCCGATCAATAAGAAGGGCGCAGAGATATTATTCGTAGTGCCGTCGGCTGACTATTTCGCCGATCCTCATTATTATGGCTTCTTAGGCTATATGGCTTTGTTTCATGAAATCGGACTGGATTATACATTCAGTTCTTTCGCATCCGAAGGCGGAAATTTCGGGCTGTTTCATTCCCATGAAATGATGAAACGTCTTAATGCTAAAATTTACGCGGAAGCGAAGCGATTGGGCGTTAAATGGATCCTTGGCGGCGAGTGCGGCCACATGTGGCGGGTGCTTCATCAATATATGGATACGTTGAACGGTCCCGCAGATTTTCTCGAAGTTCCGAAGTCGCCAGTCACCGGAACGGTTTTTGATAATGCAAAATCAACGAAGATGACTCATATCTGCGAATTCACCGCAGACCTGATTAAGAACGGCAAACTCAATTTAGATAAAAGCCGCAACGACCAATGGAACGTCACGTTCCACGATTCCTGCAATCCGTCTCGCGCAATGGGCTTGCTCGAAGAACCTCGATACTGCATCAACAGCGTATGCAACAAGTTCCACGAAATGCCGGAAAATACGATCCGGGAACAAACGTTCTGTTGTGGATCGGGGTCTGGACTCGGCACGGATGAGAACTTTGAGATGAGAATGCGAGGCGGCATGCCGCGCGCTAATGCAGTGAAACATGTGCATGATAAGCACGGCGTAAATGTCTTATGCTGTATATGCGCAATCGATAAAGCGACATTGCCTCCGCTGATGGAATTCTGGGTGCCGGAAGTTGAGGTATGCGGAATTCATGAACTTGTGGGCAACGCGCTGATTATGAAGGGCGAGAAAGAAGATCGCACCGACATGCGGGGCAATCCATTCGTTAAAGAGGAGGAAATACAGGATGCATGATACCGGAAAAGTATTAGTCGGGATAATCATCTTTCTGATTATCTTCACTTTTCCGATCTGGTATAATTTTGCCAGCGGAAGCGCGGCGGGAGCGCCCGAACTGGAAAAAGCTCAACGGGGACCATGCGTAGAGGACGCCAAATATATGCGCACTTCGCACATGGACGTTCTTGATGAGTGGCGAGATAAAGTCGTTCGCGACGGCAAGCGCATATATGTCGGAATCGAAGGCAAGAAACACAATATGAGCCTGTCGAATGTGAGCGATTATGTCCACACGCGCGGGATGTCGAAAAGCTGCCTCGACTGTCACCAGAGCAAAGCCAACTTTTGCGATAGATGCCATAATTACGCCGGCGTCGATCCATATTGCTGGAGTTGTCATACTACACCCGAGGAGGTAAAGTAATGGGTATAGACAGGCGAAAATTTATCAAGTTAGCCGGCCTTGGCGTCGCAGGATTTACTCTGCGCCCAGCGATGGAGTTGACGGCGGATGAATTTATGGATGATCCACGCGCTATGGGAGGCAAAAGGTGGGCGATGGTTGTCGATCTTAATAAATGCCTCGAACAGGATAATTGTACAAAGTGCATAGACGCCTGCCATGAAACGCACAACGTTCCTAAAATCGAAAATTCTAAAGACGAAATAAAGTGGATATGGAAGGATACTTTCCATCATGCTTTCCATGAACTCGGAAATCCTGTATTGGAAGAGATTCTCGGCAAAGAGAGCCGCGAACAAGAACACGGTCCGGTTCTTATGCTGTGCAACCACTGCGAAAATCCACCCTGTACAAAGGTATGTCCGACGGAAGCCACTTGGCGGCGCGAGGACGGCATTGTTATGATGGATTGGCACCGTTGCATCGGCTGTCGCTATTGTATAGTTGGATGTCCTTACGGCGCTCGCAGTTTTAACTGGAAGAATCCTCGCCCACTGTTGGATTCGATCGATCCCGATTTCCCGACTCGAATGAGAGGCGTGGTCGAAAAATGCACTTTCTGCGAAGAGAGAATTTCACGAGGTCTTCAGCCTGCATGCGTTGAAGCTTGTGAAGCCGGCGCTTTGACTTTCGGCGATCTGGAAGACAGCGAATCGAAAGTGCGCGAATTAATTACAGATAATTTTACGATTCGCAGGAAAACGTCCCTGGGCACGCAACCTCAAATCTACTATATAGTGTGAGGTAAAAAATGTTAGAAAAAGCATTAACTGGAAATAAAAACTATTGGTCATGGATTATCGCGCTGGCGATTATCTTTTTTATCGGTTTTGCATTTTATGTAAGACAGTTTAATGTCGGTTTGGGAATAACCGGTTTAAGCCGGGATGTAACCTGGGGTTTTTATATCGCACAGTTTACATTCATGGTTGGAGTCGCCGCATCAGCCGTTATGGTGGTTTTACCATACTATCTTCACAATTATAAGGAGTTTGGCAAACTAACCATCTTAGGCGAATTTTTGGCAGTCGGCGCCTGCGTTATGTGCGTGGCGTTTATCGCTGTCGATTTGGGGCAGCCCTATCGGGGAATGAATCTGTTTCTGCATCCGTCGCCTCATTCGCTGATGTTCTGGGATACGATCGCTCTCGGCGGCTATCTCGTTCTCAACGTCCTTATCAGCAACGCAACCCTGCACGCAGAGAAAAAATCGATCCCGCCGCCGAAATGGATTAAGCCGTTCATTTACATTTCCATCCCCTGGGCGGTCAGCATTCACACCGTTACGGCGTTTTTATATTCAGGACTCGCAGCGCGTCCGTTCTGGATGACGGCTGTGCTGGCTCCGCGCTTTCTCGCGTCAGCTTTCGCATCCGGTCCTTCGCTGTTGATAATCATGTGCCTGCTGCTGAGGAAAATAAGCGATTTCAAGGTCGGAAAAGAGCCGGTGCAGAAGTTGGCGATAATTGTGACTTATGCGATGACCATCAACGTTTTCCTAATCCTGATGGAATTATTTACGGCGATTTACAGCAACATCCCCGAACATACGCTTCATTTCAAGTATATGTATTTGGGAATCGAGGGTAAGAGCGCCTTAGTTCCCTGGATTTGGATTTCCGTGATTTTGGCGGTGGCGTCCCTGTTCCTGCTTCTAAATCCAAAAACTCGCCGGAATGAATCGATTTTGGCTTTTACGGCTGTGATAACGTTCTTGTCCATCTGGATCGACAAGGGCATGGGAATGGTCGTAACAGGATTCGTGCCGTCTCCTCTGGGAACGGTGACAGAATACATGCCAACATTTCCGGAAGTGATGATCGCATTGATGGTTTATGCTTTCGGAGCCGGGATCATAACAGTTCTATACAAAATTGGAATATCTGTACGATCCAGCATTGCTTGATTTTTAAAGAATACTCAGAGAATTATGGAAGTTATTGTTATAGGAGGTTCAGCAGCCGGTTTGAAAGCCGCTTGCCGGATTAGCCGGCTGCAGCCTGACGCCAATGTCAGGGTTTTGGAGAGAAATGAGAAATTCGGATATTCGACCTGCGGTTTGGCTTATTATCTTTCCGGCGATGTAGATCAACCTTCGGCATTGTTCAGCATGCCTAACGGCACGATAAAGGACGTGCGTTATTTTAAGGAAGTCAAAGGAGTCGAAGTTCTTACCGGGCATGAGGTTATACAGGTTGACAGAACTCTGCGAGTTGTAAAATGCCGGAGTCTGGATAATAATGAATTATTGGATATTCCTTACGATCGTTTAATTTTTGCTACCGGAGCTATTCCGGTTAAACCATCGATTCCCGGAGTCGATAGCGAAGGCGTCAGTGCGTTTAACTCGATTAATCATGCTGCAGAACTTCGCAAATTGCTTGAACAGGGTAAGATAAATCGCGTTGGCGTCTTGGGCGGCGGATACATTGGGATTGAACTTTGTGAAGCGTTTAGAGCCTTATGGGGAATCGACGTTGACCTGTTTGAACTGGAAAACCATGTGCTTCCCAGTATGATCGATCCGGATATGGCTATGTTGGTTGAATCTGAGCTGCGTGAACAGGGAGTGAATCTGCATCTTGGCTTTAATTGCAGTTCGATAGACAGAAAGAATGGTAAAATTATAGTACGAAAGGAAAATGGAAAAGGAATTGAAGTCGATCATCTGGTTGTAAATGTCGGAGTAAAACCTAATTCGTTCATTGCTGAGGAAACTGGTATCGAGACGGGAGTTACAGGCGGCATTAAAGTTAACGACAGATTGCAGACATCAGATCCGATAGTTTTTGCCGCGGGCGATTGCGTTGAACTTAGCAACGCGGTCGATGGCAAACCAGGTATCTATCCTTTCGGTTCTTTGGCTATTCGCATGGGTAGGATTGTAGGCGATAATATATGCAATGGCGACTCAAAATTCGAACCGGTTATCGGCGCGTCGATTCTTAAATTCTTCGATCTGACGATAGGATCGGTTGGGCTAACAAGGGCTGAATGCGATGAAAACGGATACTATGTGGATGAGTGCTGGGGAACATTTCATGACCGCGTTCATTATATGCCCGAAGCCGCTCCGGTGCATTTGAAAACGATATACGATAAAAGCAATGGTCTGATTCTTGGAATACAGGCGTTATCCTACGGTCATATTCAACATATTCTCGATAAAGCATCGCTCATAATGCATGCCGGTTGGACTATAGACAAATTGACCGACCTGGAGCATACCTACGCTCCGCCATATTCGCTGCCATTCGATGCGTTGCATAATATAGCTTTCATTGCGGAAAACAGCCGCGGCGCCGGAGTTAACCTGGTACCGCCGCACGAATTTGGGAACATATCTGAAAAAACCGTGATAGTTGACGTCAGATTGCCTCACGAAATAGAGGGTACTCCTATCCAAACCCAAAATAAACAAGTTTTGGAGATTCCGGTTGAAGAGCTGCGATCCCGTATTAAAGAAATTCCTAAAAACGTATCGATTGCAGCTATATGCCAGATGGGTGGTCGCAGTTGGGACGCAGCGCTGATTTTAAGACGAGCCGGATGGGCGGATGTGGGAATATTAGCGGGCGGCGCATTGTTCCTTCCCAAACATATCTGAGATTATAGTACTGTTAATTAAAGAGTTGATATGCATTTAGTATGCGGCGGCATAAATCATAATACAAGCACATTAGAACAGCGGGAAAAATTCCAGTTAACCCGCAGTGAACTTCCTCAAGCCGTTAACGACTATAGAGACATCGAAGGAGTTCGGGAAATTGTGATAGTCCCGACCTGCAATCGTATTGAATATTACCAGATAACAGATAAAAAAAAGGACATTCGCCGGCTCCTTTTTGAATTCTATAAATCGCGTGGCGCTATAAATGAATTTAAAGATTTAAATGATTTCCTCTTTGTCAGGCAGGAAACCAGCGCGGCTCGCCATTTGTTTAAGGTCGCTTCAGGCTTGGACTCTATGCTGTTTGGCGAATATCAGATATTGAGTCAGGTCAAGGATGCTTACAGCGCTGCATGTTCAATCGATGGGGCGGGTAAAATCCTGCATAAACTTTTTCATCAGGCGTTTAACATTTCCAAAAGAATCAGAACTGAAACGGAAATCGGAAAAGGAACCCAAGGTTTAGGCGGCGCGGCATTAGATATTATAAAAGACATTTACGATATTGATGTAAAAGAGACATGTATAGGAATAATTGGCGTTAACGGCACAACCGAAATATTGCTGCGAAAACTGAGCGGCGAAAACCCCAAAACCTACCTGTTCAATCGAACTTATTCAAAAGCGGAAAAATTAGCGCGATTTTATAATAACGTAACGCCTAAAACACTCGATGAGTTGAGAAATTTGATGAGCGAAATCGATATTTTAATAACATTTACAGCGTCAGATGGATTTATTGTCGATAAAAATATATTTTCCGAATTTGATCAGAAACAACGAATTATTATTGACTTAGCAGTGCCGCGCGATGTGGATCCGGATATAACGCATTTAACTAATAATGTACTTTTGGATCTCGACGATATCAAACAGTATCTGGAAAAACAAGCCTTCGAAAAATCGATTGAAATGCCTTATGCTTTAGATCTTGTCGAGGAACAGGTTCGGAAGTTCGAACAATGGAGAAAAACGATTCAAAGTAACAATCATGCGGAATTGCGAGCGATATTGGATGAGGATCGCAGCGAGGTTTTGAATCGATTTAGAAACAATTTCAAGCAAGGAGATCAAAAGGCGTTGGAGGCATTTTCGAAAAGCCTTTATAAACAATTTGTCAGAAGAATTACAACTAAACCGGTTAGCAGCGGTCTGGATGATTCTTGATATAAAAATGTTCTGGCAATTAATCGACCGCTTATCTCACTGCTGCAGGTGAATTATGTACCTCCCGCTTTTCTTTAAATCCAGTGAATTAAACTGTCTTATAATCGGCGCCGGAAAGATCGCCCTCCATAAGATAAATATTTTAATTAGTTTTCGAGCCGATATTACCGTCATTTCACCCGATGCAATATCGGATATAATGCATCTTGCGGATAATAACCGACTCAAATGGATTAGACGCAGATTTGAACAAAATGATTGCCGGACCTATAATTTAGTTATTGCAGCTACTTCAGACAGAGAAGTAAACCGCAGCGTTTATCAAGCGGCAAAATCGCTAAACATTCCTGTAAACGTAGTCGATGACCCCGAGCTATGTACCGTTGCCTTTCCGGCAATTTTCCGGGATGATCCTTTGGTTATTGCAGTCAGCACCTGCGGACAAGCGCCGTTTATGGCTGCGAAGGTAAGAAATCTGATTCAAGATCATGCCATGGGATGGGGCCGTAAGGTAAAGGCGGCCCATGATTTTAGAGAGATAGTTCGGAATAAATTCGAGAACGCAGATGAACAAATGCGATACTTCAAACGCATGGGCAATGTTATTGTTCGAACTGAGGCAGAAGGAGCGCCAATGGGTGGAGGCTTTGACGAATGGTTGGAATGGCTGGAAAAAATGGAGCGAATAATCGATGAAGACCAGTAAAACCGGGGTTGTTTATTTTGTGGGCGCAGGACCAGGCGATCCGGGTCTGATTACTAGAAAGGGTTCCGAATTGCTGCAAAAGTGTGATATTGTTATTTATGATGCGTTGGTTTCAGCCGAACTATTAACCATATTGCCGCAGCGCATCGAACGGATCTATGTTGGCAAGCGAGCGGGAGCGCACTCCCAGGCGCAGGCTTCAATAAATGAATTATTAGTGACAAACGCGAAAAAAGGTAAGACCGTCGTTAGATTAAAGGGCGGAGATCCGACGATTTTTGCCAGATTATGCGAAGAAATAGACGCCTGTTTTGAAAACGAAATACCTTTTATAATTATACCGGGCGTAACTGCAAGTTCCGGCGCAGCCGCAACTAACAGATTCTCCTTGACGGAACGAGCGAGTGTTTCCTGGGTGGTGCAGGCGACCGGACATGAAGCCGATTCCGATTCTCCATCTGTGCCATGGAAAGAGCTCGGCGGGCTGGAGGGAAAACTACTCGCAATTTATATGGGCGTTGGACAATTTGAACGTATTGTGAACGAACTATTAAGCGGCGGTATGGACCCGAGAACGAGCTGTCTGGTCGTCCAAAACGCCACAACCGGCTTGGAGCGCAGTGTTTACGGCACACTGCAAAATATCATAGAACGAAGTAAGGAAGAAAACATTTCACCGCCCGCATTAATTATGATAGGAAAGAATACTCATAAACGAACTACAAATGAAAAGTTCCAGCCGGCGAAACTTCCGCTTCAGGGAAAACGAATTCTTATAACCCGTCCTGCGGAATATCATGCTGAAACATGCGGTAAATTTCGCGAATTAGGAGCGGATACTTTGCCCTATCCAACGATCTCGATATCCGGCGAAGAAGATAATGATAACTGGAAAGAGTTTATGAGTATGGCAAGAACCGGAGGCTGGTGCGTTTTTACAAGCGAAGCGGGCGTTAACTATTTCTTTGATAAACTGTTCAAAAATGAATACGACGTCAGGATTATGGGCAATTTCAAGATTGCGGCGGTTGGACATGGAACTTCCCGGGCATTGCAGAAAAAAGGGATTTTCCCGGATCTAATCCCGGCTAACGCTTTGGTTGGAGAGCTTGCTGAAACGCTCGCCGGCAATTACGATTTGCAGGGCGTGAATCTCGTTCGAATCTGTGGGAATAAAAGCGATAATATAATTCAGCGTAAAGCAGAGGCGAAAGGAGCTAATGTTCTATCGTTAAAAGTCTATCGGAATGATTTTGCCGAATGGGAACCGCACTGGCTTCGGGAGTTATTGAACAATCCTCCTGATTTCTGTGTTTACACCAGCGGTTCAACATTTGAGGGTATGATGAAGTGTATCGGATCCCAGAATGCGGAAAGCTTCTTCAGTGAGTCGAAAATAGTCACAATCGGACCCATGACGTCGAAAATAGTTCGTAAATATGGTTTCGTGACTCAGGTTGAGGCATTGAAACACAGTATCGATGGAATTATCGAAGCGCTTGTCAAAGAAACAAAAAAAAGTTATTAGTTTTTTCATTCTGTTTCCTCCAAAGCAGATCCTTTGTTTTGAGATAATTACTGTGCGCTGATTAAATCTAATGGTAGTTTTATTGGGATAATGACGTAATTTCCGGAATAATTTACAATGTGAGTAAATAATGCTTTGAATGTGGTTTTTATACTTGACATTTGCTTGTCCTCAGTTTATATTCAAAGGTTGATAGGTTATCGGTTTTATTCATACCATTGTTAAGGAGAACGAGTGCTGAAAATGAAGAAAAGAATCTTCGGTTTCTGTTTTTTTATCGCTTTTGTAAGTATTCTTTGCCTTGCAGGCGCTGCGTTTAGCGCGATGAATACAAATATCGGAGTTAATTTCGGATATGGTTTACCCATCGGGAAATGGGCTGATCGTTGGGATCCTATGATGAGTGGCGAACTGAACTTCAGGTATGAAGTAACGCCAGGCGCTGGCATTGTCCTTATAACTGGACTGGGAAAAAACTATTTTACTGAATTGTCGGAAGCGGAAATTATCGATGATTCAAGACTTCGGGAACTCCCACCTGAATATCAACCTTATGTAACTACTATTCAGAGTGGTCAATCAGGTTCATTTAAGTCAATTCCAGTTGGATTTGGTCTATATTTGGAGCGACTTATTGGAAATCGAACCAGTAGAATCCGCGGTTATGGGAGTCTTGCGATGGTTGTATATCATTGGGAAGTTCATAGAGATCAAAATCTTTACCGAATTGCCGATTTGCCTAGGTTGAATCGTATGCCTTTTGAGGATGACTGGTCGGATAATTCCGAAGGATCGAATTTAGGAGCTCAATTTTGTGCAGGAATGCAATACGAATTTAGAAAAAACTTCTTTATTGACATTTCTGCTGCGTATAATTTTGTTGATATAGGTAATGAAAACGTCAGAATTGCTTACTGGGGATTGCCTGCAAGATTAAGTGACAGAGATGAGGTAAAAGACAGTCGCATGGATTATTTCCAGATCAGATTAGGTTTCAGGTATGGTCGCTAAAAAAATTCCAAATTTTAAAGAGGAAAAAATGAGATCGACTCCTTTTAAGATTTTTATTTCGCTAATACTTTTGTTTGCAGTATCTCCTGTTTTTGCCGGACAGTTTTTAGGCGGATATGGATTTCTGCATTCACACACGGCACTCTCGATGCCGCCGGGAGCGCTTGACGTCAGTTTTTATGCGCGAGCTTACGCGGACGCTTTTGAAAGCGGCGATGAGACAGTCTTTCTATATAATGGAACTTCCGCGTTAACCGGCACTTTTGGTTACACAAAAAATGTCGAGTTTGCCGTAACACAGGTGATGTACCAGGATATTAATGCATTGACAAGGGACAAGTTAGGTCTGACTTATCAAATTCCTGGCAATACATATATGAGATTCAAATTCGGGAATTATTACTTAGGCAATTCCGAGATTCTGCGCAAGATGAAATGGGGAATAATGCCAGGCTTAAGGTTTAGAACTGCAAAAGTGCATGATATTCAATTCGAACCATATTATAGCTTTGCGATTGAGCTTGAAACTCAATTGTTGTTATCCTATTTCCAAACGCCCCTATATCCCGATCGAAATTTCTCAACGCATTTTAATTTAGGTTGGGTATTTCATAACGATGGTATGTCGGAAGATTTATCTTCCACGCAAGAAGTAAACTTTCTTATTAGTTTTCTTAAATCACGCGAAAAAGGATTCGATTACGGCGCTGAGATCTATGGTTCGTTTTTCTTCGTGCGGCCGCGCCCAACGGTGTTAGGAAGAGAGGATTGGGTTTATGTAACGCCGATGCTCAGATTTAAACCTTTAGGCAATCTTAAGATTATTCTTGGTCTGGACGTTTTAGTCCTTGGCAATGAAGAGACGACGGTAAAAAGTAGAAGTAACGATGCGCTTCTGAGCGAAAATTATGCAAATTATTCTACCTGGCGATTCACAACCAGATTTGCATACAATCCTTCAACTACATTCTTCAAGGTCGATAAAGAAGAAGGCGTTTTTTCCGGACGACAAAAAAGAACGCAGCTTTCGACGCCAAGCGCCAATTCATTTGTGGATCGGCAATCCCTCTTCAAATGGGCGATTGAAGAGCGGGGAGGAGACGTCGAAGCCGTTGAACTTGATCTCGACCAGATCCGCGAGGAACGCAGAAAAGCCGAAGAGGAACTTGAGGAATTAAAGAAGAAGCTTGAGGAAAAAGAAGCGAAGAGATAAAGGAACTTCTTAAATAGTTTAAAAAAACCGTTCAGTTAATTTAATTGAACGGTTTTTTTTATGCGGTTAAACAGATCTACAGACAATTTGGTTCGATCAATGAATACCCTCCTTTTTCATTGATAGCAACCTTGCCGCTTAAGTAAACAGGATCGTGTTCGAATATAAAAATCCACCCTTTAGTAGCAGCTTCTGCTAAAAGTTTCTTTTTTTCTTCGAGAGTTGTTACAGGATATAGATCGTAACTCATGATCCAGGGCAGGGTAAATTGTGAAGCCAATGGTATCAAATCAGCTCCATAAATTACAGTTTTGTTTTCATCCGATATTCTAACCAATTGCATTCCCGGCGTGTGCCCATTGCATACAATAGTATCTAATCCAGGAACAAGTTCCCAGGGACCGTCTTTTATGACGGCATTTCCGTTTTCAATCAGAGGTTCAAAATCCTCGGGAAAATAGCTTGCCTTGTCTCGCTCAAAACGTTCGCGAGCGTGATCTACCTGATTTTTTTGAATATAGTAGCGTGCATTCGGGAATGCGGGTTTTGGATCGGACTGTTTATCGATCGTTGAACCGCCGCCATGGTCGAAATGTAGATGCGTCAGAACGACATCGGTTATTTGATCCAGATTTAAACCGGCTTCTGAAAGCGTTTCCGCTAAATAGGTTTCACTCCCGCTGAATTGATAAATTTTTTTAAATTTATCTGCTCTACCCTCGCCAAAGCCCGTATCGACTAATATCTTTCTGTCTTCTGTTTCTATTAATAAACACCTTAGCGCCATTTCAATCTGATTTCTATCATCCGCCGGATGTTTTTTCTCCCATAAGACTTTCGGGACAACGCCAAACATCGCTCCGCCATCGAGTTTAAATCGACCGAATTCGAGCGGTGTGACTTTGAATTTACCTATTTGAAACATGTATTAATCCATTATTTTTTTAAAAAATCTCGCTGGATCTACCGAAGAATTCTTCAGGTTAATCATAGACGCCTTAATGTCATTGCCATTTTTCTCTGAAAGCAAAATCTTGCTGTCGTCTATGAAACTAATCCAGGGTTTGGGTTTTTTGCCTATGAAAATGGGTTCGGGATTTGTGCGGTCTATTATCAGCATCCTGTCAGATCGGTTCAGCATTTTCAACCATTTCCCATCCGGAGAAAGTTGAGGAAACTTCATTCCTATCCACTGAAGATCAACCGTTATCAAGCCGCCGTTGATAGATCTTCTAAATATGCCACGGTCGGTGATGAAAATCAGCGAATCGCCGTTAGCTGAAAAGACCGCGCCGCTCACAGGCTCGCCGATCCTGCTTATGGTATTAATGTTTTTGCTCTCCGGATCCAACTCGACAATTTCGACTGACGCCCGTGTGCTGCCGATGTCTCTTCGCACTAAAAATAAATTGCCGTCGTCCTTGAAAAATGGGTCGCAAATTACTAAATCCGAGTCTGTAAGTTTTTCCGGGCGTGAGTTGTAAAACGGTTTAACTCGGTATAAATGAAATCTGCCAACGTTTCCAGGCTCCCACTGCTTATCTTTGGAAGCATAGAAATAAATCCAGTTATCATCAGGTGAGAATTTGGGCCAGGCGATTACATCCAGTGTATGCTGCACTGCTTTCAAGACCGGACTTATGCTCCCGGAAGGAAAAGGTTGTTTGTAAATATACAGGTCCGGATATTCTTCATCGCCCATATTCTTGATAAAGATCAAAGTCTTTCCATTATGCGATATAGAAGCGTCCCAGCCGCGAGTCAACACTTTCGTTTGAAAAGGATCGTAACCGACCAGTCTTCCATATTTTATCGCTAATTCTTTGTCTTTAGCGCTCTCGGGAATTTTAGCTGCTAAAATGCGCAGTTTTTGGCTTGCCGATACCGAGTCGCCTAACAGTATTCCGGCGTCGATTTGCGCTACGCGCGTCGCTGCATCTTGCGGATTTCTTTCAACCTTCCATTCTAAATTGAGCCAATCGATTTGAGATTTGCCAAGATAAAAACGGATTTCCTGAAGCGCCGAGTCCGGCAGTCCGGTCCCTTCGGTTGCAGACAATCCCATTTTATAGTAATCGACAACCGCAATAGAATCTTTTACGCGACAGGCGGCCATGATACATTTGGATATTAGTTCAAGATCATCCCGGTCTTTGGCTAACTGACTGCTAAGGTGTTTTAGAACCAAAGATCCAGCTACCCGGTTGTATCTGTCTTCGCCTAATATCTTTGTGCCGGGAATTTCTATGGCCGCCGTCCAAGCGCTGTCGGGAAATTCTGAAAGAGTATGTCTGAGTTGCTGTTCGACGATCTCCGGCTGCGCTCCCATGCCCATTGCCTCGAAAAGCTTGGCGTGTATTTTCCATTTGCCGGGATCTTTTTCAACGGCGCTTTGAAATTTTTTGACAGCCATCTGCCAATTGTTTTCTTTTTCGAGCCAGTAAATTCCCGCCTTGTAATCGCTGCGTGATTTTGAACAGCCAATAGCTAACGCTAAGATTAGCAAAACGAAGATAAACTTAGTAAGCGTTGATAATTTCATAATCACTCCTCTTCTGCGGAAAGAAACCGTTCGGTCTCAATTGCCGCCATACAGCCGGATCCCGCCGCGGTTACGGCTTGCCGGTATGTGTGGTCCTGCACGTCGCCACAGGCGAATACGCCTTCAATATTTGTTTTCGTACTATCCGGCTGGGTGATGATATAGCCGTTTTCATCCATATCGATCTGGCCCTTAAACAGATCCGATTTAGGATCATGATCCACCGGAAGCGAAATGTCTATATCGGGTTTGTAGGTCAAGGCGACAAACAAATCCGTGTTGGGCTTATGACCTATTCCAAGAAACGCCCCATCGCACTTCAACGCTCCTTCTTCGCCTGTTTGAGTATCGCGAATTTTAACCGCGTCAAGCATGTTCGATTCTGACGCGATAAATTCTGTTACTACTGAATTCCATTTAAATTCTATTTTCGGATTCTTAAAAACTCTATTTTGCATTATTTTAGAGGCTCGCAGTTCATCACGGCGGTGAATTATCGTAACTTTGCTTGCAAATTTGGTCAGGAAGCTCGCTTCTTCACAAGCCGTATCGCCGCCTCCTATCACAACCACCTCTTTATCCTTGAAAAACCACCCGTCACAGGTAGCGCAAGCCGAAACGCCATGTCCCATCAGTTTAGATTCAGACTCTAATCCTAAAAGTTTTGCAGAAGCGCCGGTTGAAATGATTAACGAATCCGCGGTGTAGGTTTGTTTACCGACCTCGATCTTAAAAGGTCGATCGCTTAAATCAACTTTTGTAGCTGCGTCGGTAATATATTCCGTACCGAATCTTTCCGCCTGCGCTCTGAACAAATCCATCAACTGCGGTCCCATGACGCCTTCAGGGAATCCGGGGTAGTTTTCGACTTCAGTTGTGATGGTAAGCTGCCCGCCGGGTTGAATGCCTTCAATAACCAGAGGTTTTAAGTCAGCGCGAGCAGTGTAAATAGCTGCGGTTAATCCGGCGGGACCGGATCCTAAAATAATCACGCGATGGTGAGTTTGCTTTTCAGCCATGTATTACTCCCCTTCTTCTTTGGGTATAAACATAAAAAGCGCCATGAAACCAAAATTTGTTCCATGGCTTTAATAAAACAGAATTAAATCTATCCTAAAGTATTTTCTCCGGGATTCCAATTCACCGGACAATTTTCACCGGTTTGAAGCGCTGAAATCACACGCAGAACTTCATCCACCGATCTACCGACCGCCAGATCATGGACGACCTGCCATTTTAAATTGCCGTCGGGATCGATAATAAACGTTCCGCGCAGCGCCACGCCCGCATCTTCCAGCAATACGCCGTAATCGCGGCTTGTCGCCTTTGTAATGTCGCTGAGCAGTGGATAATTCAGTTTTCCCAATTCGCTGTTTATCCAAGCGAGGTGCGAGAATTTTGAATCGACGCTGGCGCCTAATATTTCGGCGTTCAATCTCTGAAAATCTTCATATTTTTCAGAAAAACTCGATATCTCGGTGGGGCATACGACGGTAAAATCAAGAGGATAGAAAAACAATACTACCCACTTGCCGCGATAGTCGGCGAGATTTACCTCGCCGAATTCGCCGTTTGCCAATACGCCGTCGAGTTTGAATTCAGGCGCTTTGCTTCCTACCTGGATCATTATGTTACCTCTTAAATGTTTCTAAATTTGTTCGTGTTTTGTTTCCTGTGCAACCCATTCTAAATAGCCTCTAAAACCTTCGGATACATCGACGCCGATGATTTCAGGCAATTCGTATGGATGCTTCTTGAGCACTTCGTCTTTTAACGCTTCGAAACACCTTCGGGTAGTTTTGACTAACAGCAGGATTTCCTGTTCGCTGTTTAAGCGTCCCTGCCATTTAAAGAAAGAATTCACTCCTTTTATGACGTTTACACAAGCGGCTAAATCCTGCTCGACCAGCATCGAAGCAATTATTGACGCCGATTGTTCATCGGGAACAGTGATCAATGTAAGTATTACGTCTTTTTGGTTTGTCGCTAACATTTTTTCCGTTTTTGTTAAGTCTTACGAACAAATTTTAGGAATTATTGATCTTCAGCCGGACCGGCGGAGCCAATTCCTCGAGCATCGCTTCCACCAAAGAAAATACCTGAATCCGCCTTATACATCACACCCTGGCTTAAAGACCATAGGGATCTCTGTTTAATATCCCATCCGATAATTCGCAATTCCCGAACGACCTCCGGTGGGATTTCTTCTTCTATGTAAAGCAGATCCGGCTTCCATTGCGTATGGATCCGGGGCGCATCGACCGCCGCCTGAATATCCATGCCGTAATCGATAACATTGATTATCATTTGGGCGACGGATGTGATAATTTTAGGTCCGCCGACCGAACCGATCGCCAGGTATGGTTTGCCGTCTTTTAGCGCAAGCGTCGGAGACATACTTGACAACGGGCGTTTTTGGGGTTCGACTTTGTTGACGTCGCTGCCAATTAAATCATAATGATTTAGAGATTTTGGCTCTATCGCGAAATCATCCATTGTGCTATTGAGAAAAAATCCTAAATCCTCGACATAAACTTTGGAACCGAAGGACGAATTGACTGAAGTCGTCATTGAACACATATTGCCTTCGCAGTCGATTGCAGAAATATGACTTGTATTTTTCGCATTATCGTAAATCCAAGGATCGCCAGCCTTTTCGACTGGGTTTCTTGTCTGCGGATCGATATCTTCCCGCAATTTTTCAGCGTATTCTTTGCTCGTCAGTCCCGCTGTCGGTATCGGACTAAAATCGTCATCGCCGAGCCATTTTGATCTGTCGGCGAAGGCGCGTTCAAAGGCGGAAGCGA